>CAZLTO010000001.1:0-23260 GCA_964562475.1 uncultured Sphingobium sp.
TGCGGTGGCGCACTGACTAACTGCGACTGTGACGGTGACTGCGCTGGTGGAGGCAGAATAATCCGCCGTGTCCGCGCCCGCGCCGCCGTCGATCGTGTCCGCGCCTGCGCCGCCCGTGATGATGTCGTTGCCCGAGCCGCCGGAGAGCGTGTCGTTGCCCGCCTTGCCGTCGATGCCGTCATCGCCCGCGCCGCCGGAAATGCTATCGTCGCCGAAGCTGCCGTCGATCGTATCCGCAAAGCCCGAGCCGAGCACCGACTCGATGCTGGTGAGCACATCGCCCAGCGCCTCGCCACCCGAACCCGCAACGCCATCCATGCGTACGACGATACCGGTCGCCGCGCCGCTATAGTCCACCGTATCTGTCCCCGCGTCGCCATCAAGGCTGTCGCTGCCGAGGCCACCGACCAGCGTGTCGTTGCCGGTCCCGCCGATCAGCGTATCATTGCCCGCACCGCCCGAGAGCGTATCGTTGCCGTCATTGCCGAGGATCGTGTCGGCGCTCGCCGAGCCGGTGATACTGTCGTCGAGCGTGGTGCCGATCACCTCCTCGATCTCGGTCAGCACATCTCCCTGCGCCCAGCCGCCCGAGGACGCAATGCCATCCATGCGCACAGTGACGGCGGCAGCGTTATTGGAATAGTCGACGATGTCGAAGCCGGTGCCGCCGGTGAGCACATCGGCCCCAGCGCTGGAATATAGGATGTCGTTCCCCGCGCCCGCCGTTACCGTATCGGCGCCGGTCGAGCCGTAAACCGCGTCATCGAAGGCCGAACCGATCAGCGTCTCGATCGATGTCAGCACGTCGCCCGCAGCATCGCCGCCCGACGACACAGTACCGTCGAGATAGACCGTGACGCCCGAGAGCGAGCTGGCGTACGTCGCGCTATCGGCGCCAGCGCCGCCGTCGATAATGTCTGCGCCGGTGCCGCCCGAAAGTGTGTCGTTACCCGCCTCGCCATAGAGCGTGTCGCTGCCGCTCATGCCAAAAATGATGTCGTTGCCCGCGCCGCCGGTGAGCGTCTCGTTGGCGGTGGCGCCGGTCAGCGTATCCGCGAAGGTCGAGCCGATGAGCTGCTCGATGCTGGTGAGCACATCGCCCGCCGCATCGCTGCCCGCGCCGCTGGTGCCGTCGAGATAGACCGTCACGGCGGCGAGCGCGCCGGAATAATCGGCGCTGTCGAAGCCGCTGCCGCCGTCCAGCGTGTCCGCGCCCGCGCCGCCACCGAGGGTGTCATTGCCTGCTTCACCAACAAGCGCGTCATTGCCCGCGCCGCCGGTGGCCGTATCGTTGCCCGCGCCAGCGAGGATAGTGTCGTCGCCGATTGAACCGCCGAGAGTGTCGCCATAGCCGGAGCCGATTAGGCGCTCGACATTGACGATGCTGTCGCCCGCCGCTTCCGCGCCGTTGCCCACTGTGCCGTCGAGCGCGATGGTGACGGCGGCGGTGGCGGAGGAATAATCTGCCGTATCCGTGCCGGTGCCGCCATCGAGCACATCCGCGCCTGCGCCGCCGATCAGCGTATCGTTGCCGCCCTGGCCATAGAGCGTTTCGTTCGTCGCGCCGCCGGTGAGGATGTCGCCCAGCGAAGATCCGCGCACGATCTCGATGTTCGAGAGCATGTCACCCGCAGCATCGCCACCCGAGGATGCAAGGCCATTCAAGTTGACGACGACCGCCGCGACCGAGGTCGAATAGTCCGCCGTATCGGTGCCGGCGCCGCCATCCAGCGTGTCCGCGCCTGCATCGCCATAAAGTGTGTCGTTGCCCGCGCCGCCCAGTAAGCTGTCGTTGCCCGCGCCACCCGTGAGGCTGTCGTCACCACCGCCGCCAGACAGTGTTTCGTCACCGCCTGCGCCGGTCAGCGTATCGGCGAAGGCTGAGCCGGTGAGGTTCTCGATGGTGGAAAGCGTGTCGCCCGCCGCATCGCCGCCCGTACCCGCCACACCGCCGAGACCGATATTGACTCCTGCGGAAGAGTCCGAATAATCAACGATATCATTGCCCGCGCCACCATCCAGCGCGTCCGCGCCCGCGCTGCCGGTCAGCATGTCGTTGCCGAGGCCGCCGATCAGGGTCTCCGCGCCCGCACCGCCACGCAGCATGTCGTCATGGTCCGAGCCTTCGAGGATTTCGACGTTACTGATGATGTCGCCCGCTGCGTCTCCGCCCGTCTGCGCGCCACCATCGAGCCCGGCATTGACCGCGCTGGCGGACGCCGCATAGCTTACCCGGTCGCTGCCCGCGCCGCCGTCCAGAGTATCCGCACCCGCGCCGCCAATGAGGATGTCATTACCCGCGCCGCCCATTAGCGTGTCGTTGTCGAGATCGCCGGTGAGCATGTCGTTGCCGCCATTGCCCTCAAGCGTATCGGCATTTCCGGTGCCATACAGGGCATCGTTACCGGCCGAACCCAATACGCGCTCGATGTTGGTGAGCGTGTCGCCTGCTGCATCGCCGCCGATCGAAACCGAGCCATCGAGATAGGCGGTGACCGCACTCGCCGAGGCCGAATAATCGGCGGTGTCGGTGCCCGCGCCGCCATCGAGGCTATCTGCACCCGAGCTGCCGAGGAGCGTGTCGTTACCCGCGCCACCGAGCAGCGTATCCGCGCCGCTGCGCCCGCCGAGCGTATCGGCAAAGACGGACCCTTCAAGAATTTCGGCGTTGACGATCGTGTCACCCGCCGCATCGCCGCCACTGCCCGCGCCGCCCGAAAGCGAGATCGCAACACCAGCCGAAGACGTCGCATAGCTGACCGTATCGAGGCCGGTTCCGCCGTCGATCACATCCGCACCCGCGCCGCCCGAGAGCGTGTCGTCGCCCGATCCGCCACCGATGCTGTCATTGCCAGCGCTGCCGTCGATCACGTCATTATTGCCCTGACCGAGCAAGATGTCCGCACCCGCGCTGCCGGTGAGGGTGTCGTCGTTGCCGGAACCCAGCACCCGCTCGATATTGACTATCGTGTCACCCGCCGCATCGCCGCCGCTGCCGGTTCCCGCCGAAAGGTCGATGGTCACGCCCGCGCTGGAAGCAGAATAATCCGCAGTATCCGCACCCGCACCGCCATCTATCGCATCGGCACCCGCGCCTCCGGTGAGAATGTCGTTGCCGGTGCCGCCGAGCAGCGTGTCGCCGCCACCATTACCAGTAAGGATGTCGTTGCCCGCCCCGCCTTCCAGCGTCTCGCCTGCGGAGCCGCCTGCGATGTCGTCATTATAGGCCGAGCCGACCACCTGCTCGATGCCGAGGAGCGTATCGCCTGCCGCATCGCCGCCCGACGCGCTGGAGCCATCGAGCACGAGTTGCACCGCCGCACCCGAGGCCGAATAATCCGCTGTGTCGAAGCCCGTGCCGCCGACGAGGCTATCCGCACCCGCGCCTCCGACGAGCAGATCGTTGCCTGCACCGCCGATCAGCGTATCCGCACCCGCGCCGCCGGAGAGCATATCGTCGCCAAGGCCGCCATCCAGCGTTTCATCCGCCGCGCCGCCGGTCAGGCTATCGGCATAATCCGTGCCGGTTACGGCCTCGATACTGGTGAAGCTGTCGCCCGCCGCATCGCTGCCGGTGCCGGTTCCTGCCACAAGATCGACAGACACACCGGCACCGGCACTTGCAAAACTCACGGTATCAATGCCCGCACCGCCGTCATAGCTGTCCGCCCCGGTGCTGCTCGTCATCGTATCGTTGCCTGCACCACCAGCGAGCGCGTCATTGCCTGCCGAACCGCCGAGCGTATCCGCGAACGCCGAACCGACGATCCGCTCAATACCGGTAAGCGTGTCGCCCGCTGCATCGCCGCTGGAACCGAAACTGCCGTCCAGCGCTACAGTGACCGCCGCACTGGAAGCGGAATAATCCGCCGTGTCGGCACCCGCGCCGCCGATCAGTGTATCCGCGCCGAGGCTGCCCTTCAGCGTGTCGTTGCCCGCGCCGCCATCCAGCATCTCGATACTGATGCCGCCGAAGAGCGTATCGTCATAGGCCGAGCCGACGATCCGCTCGATGCTGGTGAGCGTGTCGCCCTGCGCATCGCCGCCGCTGCCGATCGTGCCATCGAGACCGACCGTCACCGCAGCCGAAGATGTCGAATAATCCGCCGTGTCGGTATCGTTGCCACCGATCAGCGTATCCGCGCCCGCTCCACCGACCAGCGTGTCGTTGCCATCGCCTCCGTTCAGGGTGTTCGCGCTCGCATTGCCGAGGAGCGTATCGTCGTAGATCGAGCCCAGCAGGGTCTCGACATTGGTGACCACATCGCCTTGCGCTGTGCCGCCGCTGCCCGCCAGGCCATCAAGCCGCGCGGTGACGGCGCTCGTCGAATCAAGATAGCTGACGCTATCCGTACCCGCGCCGCCGTCGATAATATCCGCGCCATCGCCACCGAGGAGCGTGTCGTTACCTGCACCGCCGAGCAGCGTGTCGTTGCCGCCCGCCCCTGCGATGCTGTCATCGCCCGCACCGCCGTCGATGAGATCGTCGGTCGCATTGCCGATCAGCGTGTCGTTGAAGCCCGAGCCTGTCAGGCGCTCGATGCCGATATAGGTATCGCCCGCAGCGTCGCCGCCCGCACCCGCCCGGCCATCGAGATAGGCCGTGACGCCCGCGCCAGACACCGCATAACTCATAGTGTCTATCCCGGCGCCGCCATCCAGAACGTCAGCTCCTGCGCTGCCCAGCAATATGTCGTCGCCCGCGCCCGCGGTGATCGTCTCGCTGCCTGCGCCGCCGCCGAGCACGTCGGCATAAGCGGAACCGATGAGGTTCTCGATGTTGGTGAGGGTGTCGCCTGTCGCCTCTCCACCCGTCCCGGCGGCGCCATTCAAAGAAACCGCGACGCCTGCCGTCGCATTGGTATAGCTCGCAGTGTCGTTGCCCGTGCCGCCGTCAAGCGCATCCGCGCCCGCGCCACCGTCAAGCACGTCGTCGCCCGAGCCGCCGAGCAGCGTATCGTTGCCCGCACCGCCCGAGACCAGATCGTTCCCGCTCGCGCCATCCAGCGTGTCATCCGACAATCCGCCGTAAAGCTGGTCGTCGTTCGCCGAGCCGATGACCCCTTCAACACCGGAGAGACTGTCTCCGGTCGCATCGCCACCGGAGGACGGTGTGCCATCCAGCCGCACCGTAACAGCGCTTGCCGAACCGGAATAATCGACCGTATCGAAGCCCGCGCCGCCGATGATGACATCCGCGCCCGCACCGCCGTTCAGCAAGTCATCGCCCGCGCCGCCATCCAGCGTATCCGAACCGCCGCCGCCATAAAGTGCATCGTTACCGCCCGCGCCTTCGAGCACCTCGTTCTGGGCGGTGCCATTGACCACATCATCAAACGCCGAGCCGATGACCCGTTCGATGCTGGAAAGCGTATCGCCCGTGGCATCTCCGCCCGCGGACAGCGAGCCGTCAAGATTGATCGCCACCGCCGTTGCGGAAGACGTGTAATCCGCCGCGTCGAGACCCGCGCCACCGATCAGCTGATCCGCGCCCGCACCGCCACGCAATATGTCGTCACCCAGGCCGCCGTCGAGCACATCGACACCTGCGCCGCCATCGAGGAAGTCATTTCCGGCATTGCCGCGCAAGTCGTCCGCGCCCGAGGCGCCGGTGATCGAGTCATCGAAGCCCGATCCTTCGACGATTTCGATGCTGGTGAAGCTGTCGCCCAACGCATCACCACCGGTCCCGCCGCTCGCGAGGCTGAGGGCCACGCCTGTGGCTGCGAGGCTGAAGTCCGCGGTATCGATGCCTGCGCCGCCATCGAGCAGATCGGCACCATTGCCACCGCGCAACACATCGTCCCCCGCCGCACCATGAAGCTGGTCATCGCCCGCACTGCCGGTCAGCGTATCGTTATTGGCCGAGCCGATCACTGCCTCGACATTAGTGAGAATATCGCCCTGCGCATCGCCTCCGGAACTGGCGAGACCATCGAGGCGGATCTGCACCGCCACCGCCGAGACCGAATAATCCGCCGTATCAATCCCAGAGCCGCCGTCGATCTGATCCGCACCCGAGCCGCCGGTGATACTGTCGTCGTCGGCACCGCCGAGCAAGACATCGTCGCCCGATCCGGCATCGATAGTGTCGTTGCCCGCGCCGCCTTCCAGGGTATCGATCGCGGTCGAGCCGGTCAGGCTGTCGCCAAAGGTCGAACCCGCGACGCGCTCGATGCCGGAGAGCGTGTCGCCCACCGCATCGCCGAGCGAGCCTCTGCCGGTTGCGAGGTTGACGGCTACGCTGCTGGCCGCGTCCGAATAATCCGCCGTGTCGAAGCCCGCGCCGCCGAGCAGCTGGTCCGCGCCGCCGCGTCCGCCGAGCACGTCATTGCCCGCACCGCCGGTAAGCGTGTCAGCCGCCGAGGTGCCGAGCAGCACGTCATCATAGGCCGAACCGATCAGGTTCTCGATATTGAGGAGCTGATCGCCCGGCGCCGCGCCGCCGGTCGAGGCCGAACCATCGACCGAGACATTGACGCCCGAGGTGGAGGAAGAATAATCAACCGTATCGACGCCCGCGCCGCCATCCATCAGATCCGCGCCCGCGCCACCGTCAAGCGTGTCGTTACCGGCCCCGCCAAGCAGTGTATCGTTGCCACCGCCGCCGGTTAGTGCGTCGTTGCCCGCGCCGCCGTCGATATAATCCGCTGCAAGGCCGCCATTCAGGCTATCGTCAAACGTAGAGCCGATCACGCCCTCGATGTTGATATACTGATCGCCCGCCGCATCGCCGCCGATACCGGTCGAGCCATCGAGCGTGATCGTGACCGCGCCAGCAGAGGCCGAGTAATCGACGACATCCATGCCGGTGCCGCCATCCAATATGTCCGCGCCCTGGCTGCCGAGCAGACGGTCGTCGCCCGCGCTGCCGGTGATGTTTTCCGCGCCGATGCCACCGCCCAGCACGTCGTTGAACGCAGATCCGACCAGATTCTCGATGCCGGAGAGCGTATCGCCCAGCGCTTCGCCACCAGTGCCCACAGAGCCGTCGAGCGAGACGGCGACAGCTGCCGAGGCGTTCGCATAGCTCGCGGTGTCGTTGCCATTGCCGCCGATCAGCTGATCCGCGCCGAGGCCGCCGTCGAGCACATCGTTGCCGCCGTCGCCATAGAGCACATCATTTCCGGCGCCGCCGAAAATATCGTCATCGCCCGCGCCTGCGTGGATCACTTCATCACCGCCCGCACCGACCACATCGTCATCGAAGCTGGTGGCGGTGAGGTTTTCGATATTGGTGAGCTGGTCGCCGGTTGCGTCGCCACCGCTACTCAGCGTGCCGTCGAGATGAATCGTCACCGCGACGGTCGAGGCGGAATAGTCGACCGTGTCGATGTCTGCGCCGCCGTCGATCACATCCGCGCCTACGCCGCCCGCGAGTGTATCGTCACCCGAACCACCCAGTAGCGTGTCGTTGTCAACGCCACCGTTGATGATGTCGTTGCCCGCACCGCCTTCGAGCTGATCGTTCAGAACGCCGCCGGTCAGCGTGTCGTTATAGACGGAGCCGACCAGCCGCTCCACGCCTGTCATCACATCGCCCTGCGCATCGCCACCGATTCCGACCGAGCCGTCCAGCCCCACCGATACCGCAACGGCGGATGTCGAATAATCGACCGTGTCGAAACACGCGCCGCCATCCAGCGTGTCCGCGCCCTCGCCGCCGTCGAGCACATCATTGCCCGCGCCGCCGATGAGATGATCATTGCCAGCACGACCGACCAGCTTATCGTCGCCAGCGCCACCGTCGATCTGGTCATCGGTCGCGGCGCCGAGCAGCGTGTCCGCTCCGGTCGAGCCGAGCAGGTTTTCAATGCCGACCAGCGTGTCGCCCTGCGCATCGCCGCCAAGCCCGGTGCCCAGCGCGAGGTCGACCGTCACACCCTGTGTCGAGCTGGAATAATCCGCCGTGTCGATGCCCGCGCCGCCGTCGAGCAGGTCCGCGCCGACCCGGCCTTCGAGGATATCGTCACCACCGCCGCCATAAAGCTGCTCGTCGGCGGACGCGCCGATGATATGGTCCGCGGAGCCGGTGCCGATCACCCGCTCTATGTTGAGCAGCGTATCTCCGGTCGCGTGGCCGCCCAGACCCGCCGAGCCATCAAGCGAAACGGCGACACCGCTGGCAGAGGCGCTGTAGTCCGCCGTGTCGATGCCGGTGCCACCGTCAATCAGATCTCCGCCCGCGCCTCCTTCGATCGTGTCGTCGCCGCTGCCGCCGAACAGCGTATCTGCACCCGCGCCCCCCCGAGTGACGTCATTGCCGCCGCCGCCCTCGATCTGATCGCCAAGCACACCGCCGGTCAGCGTGTCATCAAAGCCTGAACCGCGGAGCGACTCAATATTGAATAGCGTATCGCCCTGCGCATCGCCGCCGATGCCGGTCGATCCATCCAGCCCAATGGTAACGCCGGAGGCGGAATTCGTGTAATCGGCGATGTCGATGCCCGACCCGCCGTCAATAATGTCTGCGCCCGCGCCACCCTCAAGGATGTCGTCGCCGCTGCCGCCTTGAAGGCTATCCACGTCTGCGCCACCAGAAAGCCTGTCATTACCGGAACCGCCGGTGAGGATATCGTTGCCGTCATTGCCGGGGAGGATGTCATCACCGCCACCGCCTTCGATGAACTCATCGGCGCCAACGCCGCTGATGCTGTCATCATAGGTCGAGCCGATGATATGCTCGACATTGACGATGCTGTCGCCAGCCGCATCGCCGCCCTGCCCGAGTGATCCGTCCAGCGTGAGCGCGATCCCGGTGGCTGAGGCGGTGTAATCCGCCGTGTCATAGCCCGCGCCGCCATCGATAACATCGGCGCCCAGCCGCCCGGCTAGCGTATCGTTGCGCGCGCCGCCTTCCAGCACATCGTCGGTGTCGCCGCCGCTAAGGCTGTCATCAAAGGCTGAGCCAACCACACGCTCTATGCCGGTGAGCATGTCGCCCGCAGCATCACCGCCTGCAGCCGTTCCGGTCGAGAGGTTGACAGTGACTGAAGCAGAAGAGGCCGAATAATCCGCCGTGTCGAAGCCGGTGCCACCCTCCAGCGTATCCGAGCCTGCTGATCCCATCAGCATGTCATTGCCACCCTGACCGCGCAGAATGTCGTCATTCACCGAGCCATAAAGCGTATCCGCAAAGGCGGAGCCGGAGAGCCCCTCGATGTTGATGAATGTATCGCCCGCCGCGTCGACGCCCGTATTCACCCGGCCATCAAGGCCCGCAACGATGCCGCTGGCGGAGCTGCTATAGTCCGCAATGTCGGTGCCCGCGCCACCATCGAGGCTGTCGGCACCACCGCGGCCTTCGAGAATATCGTTGCCCGCGCCACCTTCCAGCGTATCGGCGCCCGCGCTACCGCGGATCTGGTCGTCGAAGCCCGACCCGACGATCCGCTCGATGCCGGAGAGGACGTCGCCCTGCGCATCGCCGCCCAGCCCGACGCTGCCATCGTTGGAGACAAGCACGGAGGTAACAGACTGGCTATAGTCTGCGGTATCGAAACCTGCGCCGCCGATGAGCTGATCGGACCCCAACCCACCGCGCAACACATCATTGCCCGCGCCGCCGTCCAGCCGGTTGGCGAGGTCATTGCCGGTGAGCGTGTCGTCGAAAGCAGATCCGGTAATGCCCTCGATATTGCTGAGGATATCGCCCGCCGCATCGCCACCGACTCCCGCAGAGCCATCAAGCGCGACCTGAACCGCCACGCCGGAGCCGGAATAATCGGCGGTGTCGCTGCCGGTGCCGCCATCGAGTCTGTCAGCCCCGCCGCCGCCCGCGAGAATATCATCGCCCGCGCCGCCGGTGAGGATATTGGCGCCAGCGTCACCCGTGAGACTGTCATTATAATTGGAACCTGCAAGATTCTCGACCCCGGACATTGCATCGCCCTGCGCGCTGCCGCCCGTGCCGATGCCGGAGGCCAGGCTGACCGTGACGCCCTGCACCGAGTCCGAATAATCCGCCGTATCGCTGCCCGAACCGCCGATGAGGCTGTCCGCGCCAAGCCCGCCCTGCAACAGGTCGTCGCCCGCACCACCATCAAGCACATTATCGCCCGAATCGCCGAGAATACTGTCTGCATAGGCACCGCCCACGACATGCTCGATACCGGAAAGCCGGTCGCCTTGCGCGATGTCGCCCGACGAGGCGTTGCCATCAAGCCGGACCGTCACCGCGCCCTGCGCGGCGGAATAATCGGCGGTGTCGAAACCGGCTTCGCCCATTAACTGGTCTGCGCCCAGCCCACCGGCAAGCGTATCGTTGCCCGCGCCGCCGCGCAGCATATTGTCCTGATCGTCGCCCGCCAGGGTATCGTCGAACGCGGAGCCAACCAGCCGCTCGATGCCGGAGAGCTGGTCCCCCTGCGCGTCGCCGCCCAGCCCGAGCGACCCATCCAACGCGACCGTGACAGCAGAGAGCGAACCCGAATAATCGGCGGTGTCGAGGCCCGCGCCACCCATCAATATGTCCGCACCAACGCCGCCACGCAGAATATCGTCGCCCGCGCGACCTTCGAGTTGGTCATCGCCCGCGCCGCCGATCAGCGTATCGTCGAGCGCGGAGCCGATCACATGCTCGATGCCGACCATCGTGTCGCCCTCAGCATCTCCGCCCTGCGACAGGCCACCATCGAGCCGCACAAGAATGGCGGCGAGCGACAGGCTATAATCCACGGTATCGAAACCCGTGCCGCCATCGAGCAGGTCTGCTCCGCCGAGACCCAGCAGGGTGTCGCTGCCGCCCAGGCCATAGAGCGCATCGTTGCCCGCCGCGCCGATCAGCACGTCATCGAACAGCGAGCCTTCCAGCCCCTCGATGCTGATGAATATGTCACCAACCGGATCGCCGCCCGAGAGCTGCGAACCGTCGAGCGCCACGGTGACGCCATTCGCTGCACCTGCATAGCTCGCAATGTCGAACCCGTCGCCGCCGTCGATGATGTCCGCACCCGCGCCACCTTCAATCATATCGTCGCCGAGGCCGCCATGCAGCGTCTGGCTGCCCACCGCACCGATGAGGCGGTCCGCATAGCCTGAACCGATCAGCTGCTCGATGTTGAGATAGGTATCGCCCTGCGCATCGCCGCCAATGCCATACCGCCCGTCGAGATAGACGGTCACACCGACCGACGAGGCAGAAAAATCGACCATGTCGTTGCCCGCGCTGCCATCGACATGATCCGCGCCCGCGCCACCGATAATGATGTTGTCGTTCGCGTCGCCGGTCAGCGTATCGTCGAAGGCCGAGCCGACGAGGTTCTCGATGTTGGTGAGCACATCGCCCTGCGCATCGCCACCCGCTCCCGGCGTGCCACCGAGCGCGGCGGTGACGCCACTCGCCGAGGCCGAATAGTCTGCCGTGTCGGTGCCCGCGCCGCCGTCCAATGTTTCCGCGCCCGCGCCGCTATGCAGCAGGTCGTCGCGATCCGATCCGATGACGGTCTCGATGTTGGAGAGTATGTCACCCTCGGCATTGCCGCCATGCGATGCCGTGCCATCGAGGAAAATCTCGACCCCCTGGCTGCCGGGCCTCGCCGGGTCGATTGCGCCGGAATAGTCGACCGTATCGATACCCGCGCCGCCATCGATATGGTCCGCGCCCGCGCCGCCATCGAAAATATTGTCGTTGGCGTCGCCGGTCAGCACATCGTCATAGGCCGAGCCGGTCAACCCCTCGACATTGGTGTAATGATCACCCTCAGCATTGCCGCCTTGACCATTTCCTGTGCCGAGATTGGCGTCGACGCCCTTCACCGAGCGTTCGTAACTCACAATGTCGTTGCCGTTGCCGCCATTGATGTCGTCCGCGCCGATCCCGGCGACAATCCTGTCATCGCCATCGCCCGCGTCGATCACGTTGCCGGGCGGGTTGGAGAACAGCACATAGATCGGATCACCGCTCACCGGGTTGGTGACGATCATATCCGCAGCGCTATTGACGATCTTGATGCCGAACGCGGTCGAGACCTCCACCGCGTTGACGGTCGGGCCACCGTTCGAGGAAAGGCCGAGCTGCGCGGGCAGGAAGAACTCATCCTGAAAGCCGCTCGACGCCGCAGGGGTCGATGGATCCGGCACCGTGTAAATCAGTTGCAGGTCGAACGTGAAATGCGACTGGTTGGCGGGGTAGGCAACGCTCTGGCCCGTGGCGGGGTCGATATGCGACGTGACCTTCTGGATATCGCCTGCGCTGACATCCACCACCCAGCCCTTCGACGTGAGCGTGCCGTTCGCGATCGAATAGCCGGTGGGCAGCGACGGAACCGTAATCGTCAGCAGTTGCAACCCCTTGGCTGGGACCATCGCCTCGACATGCAGGGTGCGCTGCGTCGCGCCTACCGGAGCCTGCGCGGGATTGTCGGCATAGATGATGTCGCGCTGCGCTGTGCCGGTTATATGCTCCTTGGCGGACTGTGCGGCATAGCGCGCATCGGTCGAGCTCGACGGGCCGCCGGTCGAACCCTTGATCGTCGTTTGGCCGTTTTCGATGCCGGTGCTGACGCCCTCCTTGTTGTAGAGCGTGAAGGTGAGCTTGGGCACCAGCTTGCCGATGCCGGACGGGCCGATCGCGTCATCCGGGCTGGGTTCTGCCGCCCGCGCGGAGATGACCCCCGGTGGCGCGCTGGACTGACTGGGCAAATTTGAAATCGGCCTCGTAAGATCCCGCGCTTCTTCGTAAGATTTTTGCTGCTGTTCCTCGCGTGCGGCATTTTCGATCTGCGTCGCCGATGAGTCTCCTGGCTGCACACCGCTGCTATCCTGTGGCTTGTCGCCATCCTTGTGACTGTCGGTCTGTTCCTCCGAGTTGGCCGAGGACAGCGCGAGCTTGATCGGCGCGACCTGCTCCTTGATCTCGCCTACGGTCGACACCGCCTGATCAGCGCTGATCTGCTTGTCGGTGAACACCAGCATTGGCTTGCGCCCGGTGAACGCCGCCAGCGCCATGCCCGGGATGATGATCTTGCTGCCGTCCGCAAACACAAGGACGACGTCGATATCGACGATTTCGGTCTTGAACGGAGCGAAGGGGATGCCGAGCTCGGCCTTGTCGTCCGCGCCGAGCGCAACGACCTTGGCCGCGCCATAATTCGCGGTGCCGACAGAAATGACCGCAGCACCGCCGGGAATCTCGCCAACATCCTCCGCTTGCGCAGGCGCGGCAGCGTGCGCTTTCGGTTCCTTGGCACCGGAATTACCGGCTTTTCCAGACGCAGTACTGCCCTTGATTCTGGCCATTCGCTAATCCCGATGTCGACAGCGCGCACTATCGCGGATCAGTCTTACTTTATGGTAAATGCGCCCTTTACCATCCGCGGCAAGGGCGCATTTGCCATAAGTTCTCGATATGTGAGGGAAATCAGTCGGCGTTGCTGCGGGAAGGCGATTGGGCGATCTTCGGCAAGGGCTGCCCCTCGCTCACCAGATCGAACAGACCGCCGAGCTGCTGGAGCACGCGGAACTCCGCCAGCGTCTTGTCGGTGTTATTGGTGAGCGCGCGCGCCTTGGCATCGAACAGGATCTGCTGGCTATCGAGCAGATCGAAGACCGAGCGCCGCCCCTCGCGGAACTGCTGCCTGTAGAGATCGGCAACCTTTTCTGCCGAGGCAATCTCTCCCTCGATGGTCGCAATCTTTTGCCGGGCAGCCTCCAGGGCATTGAAATCGATGCGAATATCCTGCTCGACCTCTCGGCGGCGGCGATCAACCTCATAATCCGCCTCGCGCAACCGCGCCGAGATGCGGTTGCGGGTGGCGATGTCCCGCCCGCCGTTGAAGAAGCTGTAGGTGACAGTCATCATCGCGCGAGCGTCCCGGTTCGTGCCGGTCGGACCCTGCACATTGTCCTTCCAGTTGCCCTGCGCAACCAGTGACAGGCGCGGAAAGAAAGTGCCGGTCTGGCTATCGCGCTGCTTTTCCAGCGAGCGGCGGTCCTGCACCGCCTGCGCCATGCGCGGATTATGATCATCGATCATGTTGACGGCGGCCTGCGCGGACGCGGGCAGCGCCTTTTCGGCAACAGGCAGATCGACCGTGATGCCGGGCACATGCCGGGTCAGGCGGCGATAGGATTCGCGCGATTGTTGCAGCGCGCTCTGCCTGTCCAGCACCTTTGCCTTCACATTGTCGAGCCGGGCTTTCGCGCGGCTGACATCCGCAGGCGTGGTGAGGCCAAGGTCTTCCTGGATGGACACCATTTTCAGGATCTTCTCGGTCGCGGCGATTTCCTGGGTTGCGAGATCGACCAGCTTCTGCCGCTCCAGCACGTTGAGATAGGCCTGGCTGATGTCGTAGGCGATCGCTTCGATGCGTTCGCGAGTCGCCCACTGGGCACTGCGATAGGAGGCGCGAGCGCGGGCAATGTCGTTCGCCGTGGTGCCAAAATCCCAGATGTTCTGGTTGAGTGTCACGACACCCTCGGTGCGCCGGAGGTCGGTCGTGTAGCCGAATTCGGGTTCGTTATGTTCCTCGCCGATGGCGACGGTCATGTCCAGGTGCGGCAGATAGCCCGACCATGCCTCATGCACGCCGTAGCGTGCATCGTCCTGTCGCGCGAGCGCGATCTGGATGTCGGGGTTTTCCTTGAGCGCGTGCACGATGGCGGCTCGCAGCGATTCAACCGCGCCCGCAGGCGGCTCGTCCCCGGCAGACGGCCCGGCTGAAGGCACAGAAGTTGCGGTAGCATCGCTCGCGGGCGGAAGCGGAGGGCGATCCTGCAATGCTGGTCGTTCAGGCGGCGGAGGCGTGTAAATGGGAGAGGTCGGTTGGTCTGCGGACGCAAGCTGCGTGATCTCGGGGGAATTGACTCTCGCTTGCAAGGCATAAGGATCATGCAGCGTGGTCGACGAACCGGCCCAGCTGCTCAGTGGCGTTCCATCGGGCGTCGGGCCATAGACGGTCGGCACCTCCGCAGCATGGAGATATGCCGGGAGCAACGGGGCCGTGACACTCATGACAGCTATCGCAAGGCGGCACACTCCTCCGGCGATCGGCACTTTTCGGTGCGTCGCGCGCTTCACACGATCCTGTACCAAGGTCGATCTCCTTCACCAGTCCCATTTGTTCAGGCTGAGAAATGACCAAAGATGGTTAATATCGCGTAAAACGCTGTCCCATAACGAGACAGTCTGATTGTAAAGCCCCTGATGAATGGACCGTCAGTCCACGAAAAACTCGATGTCTTCCTCTTCCGTGCGTGACTTGTCGTTCCCCAGCATCGCGAGCAATTGCTCCTCGGACAGCGGCTCGTCGAAGCGAATACCGAAGCCTTCCTCCGTTGTGCGCATGATGCGGCCAAACATCTGCTCCGGGCCGACGGTGAGGACGACCGGAACATCGCGCCGGTTCATGAGATAGGCGAGCCTGGGCCGGAACATAGCGCCCCCGGCTGAAAAATTGATCACCCGCCCGTCATAGCCCAACATGCGGTCGATCATCAGGATATGCGCCTCCACCTGGCAGCCATAGCGCTCGGAAACACGGGTAAAGTCCTGCTTGGGCTTGCGAAAGCGGCTGAAAGGATTGAGCATCATCGGTCCGTCTCCCTCATCCATGGCCTGAGCGACTGGCATCGTCAGCTTTATCGTCGGAATCATCGCCACGTTCTGCGCCATTCCTGCGGTCCTGGATCGCGTCGAGGCGAGCCTTGAGCACTTCCATTTCCATGCGCGCGCCGTGTAGACCGGAGGTGATGGACTGCCCGCCCGTGCTTCCCTCATTATCCAACAGCGCCAGATGATCCATCAACACCGCCAGCCGCGCCTGATTGGCCTCATTCTGCGCGATCAGTTTCGCAACGGCGCTGCCGTCCGCAACGCGGCCCTGCTCCAGGCGCTTCAACGATCCACCAAACGTGCGTTCCACCTTGCGGATGAGCCCGCGCTGCCCCACGATCAGACGGCGCACATCATGGCGCAGCTGCTTCCGCTCGCGCCGCGCACCCAATGTCGCTTCGCCGCGAACGAGGACATCCGCAAGCCGCGACAACAGCCCACCGCCCTCGCCCACCCTGCGGTAGTGCGATATGTTGACGGCCGTGGGCTCGCGTTCCAACAGCTCCGCCTGCAGCCCGGTCATCCTGTCGAGCTGGGCATGGAGCCTCGGCCCGGAGAGCGCGGTATTGTGCGCGATCATGGTGCGCATCTCGCCTAGCGCCTCCTGAATATAGGCGCGGTCCCGCTGCGCTTCGTCGATCAGGCTCTGGAACTGCGAGACCATCACCGTCTGGTTCTTCGCAAGCTCGGCGACGCAATCCGAGATGGGCTTCAACAACGGCGTCGGATCGCTGACCTTTTCTGTGGCCTGCGCCAGCTGTGCCACGGCCTGGTTCATCTCGGTGACGGCAGCCTGCGTCTGCTGCTGGCCCAGAGCGCTGTCGAGCACCGTCTCGCGCAAATCCCTGATATGCCTGCTGCCCAACTCCAGCGCACGGATGACGTTGCCGAGCTCGATGGTTTCGCGTTGCGTGGTCTCGCTCTGCGGAGCCTCCAGCGCCGAAACATTCGCCAGCCAGTGCTCGAACTCGTTGCGCAGCGTCTTCATCGCGCTGGTCATGAAGCGTTCGAGCGCGCCCAGCACCATCGAGGTCATGAGACCGAACAGCGAGGATGAAAAGCCGACCGACATGCCGTTCAGCGGCGCCTTCATGCCTTCGATCATCTTGCCGAAGCTGTCCGCATTCGCGCCACCGCTCATGTCCATGCTGCCGATGAGGTCGCTGACCGCGTGCACGGTCTTCATCAGGCCCATGAAGGCGCCCAGGAGGCCCAGGAACACCATCAGGCCGGAGAAATACATCAAGGTTGATTTGCGGTCGTTGATGCGTATGTCCACATCATGCAGGATCATCTGCACAGTGGCATTCGAGATCTGGAAATTCTCGTTCTTGCCCATTTCCTCGGCAATGAGATTATAGCCATGGCCGAGCAGCTCCGGCTCCTCGAACAGTATCGCCGGATGCTTGTAGGGATCGAGCGGACGCCGCTCCTTCATGCCATAGTCCACCTGTAGCGCCTTCAGCGCCTGCACTTCGTTCTTGAGCGCCAGCACATGACGAAACGCGATCGAGGCAGCGAGGCCGAACAGGCCGAAAATCGTGAGGTTCAATGCCACCTTGGCCTGAATGCCCGCGATCACGAACTCGTGCGCATAAATGCCCAGCCCGGCGAGGATCACCATGATCGCCGTCATCTTCAGCAATTCGGATCGGATCTTCTGTTCCATCGTTCCTTCTTCTTCGCTCGGCGCTTTAGGGCTTCAGGACCACACGGACATTATGTCCGTCCTTGGAGCTGGGGTCGGTCACACGGATCTGGGTCGTGATATTGGCAGGGCTGATCCCGGCACGGATCAGGATGTTGCGGGTCATCGCCGCACGGTAGAAACCGATGCGCTGCGCCTCGGAGATCGAGTTATCCTGCGGAGTGAGCGCCCATATCTCATATTTCATGCTCAGCTTGGCGCGCGGCTTCAAGAACGCGACGACGGCCCTCTCGTTATCATCGGAATAGCGCACGGCCATGGGATCGAAATCAACGCGCAGCAGCATGTCGGCGGTCTTGACCTCCACGCCCTTGGTGTCGTCCGCATTCTCCATCGCCTTCACCTTGAGCCTCAGGGTGTCGGGCGTTTCGCGGGTGCGGATGGTCATTCTGTCGGTGCCGTCGACAATCGTTTCGGATTTCAGGATGGAGCCGAGTTGCGCGATCGAAGTACCTGTTTCGGCATCTGTCGGCGATAGGATCGTGTTGGCCTGCATACCGGGCGATGCTCCCGATCTTCCGGCCTGTCCTTCCAGAGATTTCGATTTCTGTTCGGCAACATACGCCTTCTTGAACTGCTCCATCGCCCGCTGCGAGAGCACCATTACCGCCGAACTCATGATGACGAGCAGAAAGGTCACGACCATGATCACGGTCGTGAGCACGTCCACGAACGCGGGCCAATGGTTGACTTCGCCGTCGGATGATGCGCCGGCCACTCGCTTTACCTTCCAATTTGCGGCCGATTAACGACCGGAATAAAACTTGGTGAACAGCTATTAACCCAATTCCCCTAACCAACCCCTAATGCCGCAAGTGCAGCAATTCGCTTCATGCGGCGCGCTGTTGCTGCTGGCCGCGTAGCATCGCGAGAACCTCGTTCTTCGGCTTGTCCGTAAAGACCCGCCCTTCCTCCAGCCAGATGATCCGGTCCACGAGATCGAGCAGCGCCATGCGGTGCGTGGCGACGATGACAGTGGCGCTCGCGGTTTCCCGGCGCAGCCCGTTAATCACGGCCTGCTCGGAATCGATGTCCATGTTGGCGGTCGGTTCATCAAGCAACAGCACGGATGGATCGCGGACCATCGCCCGCGCGATCAGCACAGACTGACGCTGGCCTCCCGAGAGCCGCGTGCCGCGTGGGCCGACCTTGCGGGTGTAGCCCTCGACGCTGCGATCCACGAAGCGATCGAGCCCGGCGGCACGGATCGCGCGCTCAACAAGCTCCGGCTCCGGTTCTTCCATGCCGAGGAGGATATTTTCCCAGATCGAGCTGTCGAACAGCACCGCGTCCTGCCCAGAATAGACGATGCTCTGGCGAAGCTGGGACACGGCGTACTGGTCCATCGCATGGCCATCGACGCTGATCGCTCCCGCGCCCGGCGCAATCATGCCGGAGAGCAGCTGTATCAGCGTCGATTTGCCCGAACCGGAACGACCGATGAGCGCGATCTTCTCGCCGGGCTGAATGGAGAGCGAAACGTCGCGCAGGCTCTGTTCCGCCGCGCTCTCATAGGTGTAGCTCACATTGCGCAGGCGGATGTCTCCGGTGATCGGCTGGCGTCGGATCGAGGGATCAGACACGGCACGCTCTGGCTCCATCGCCAACATCTCGGCGAGCCCCGCAAACTGCGAGAGGCTCTGATAGCCCTTGGAGATCATCGAAATCGCACCTGACACCGGCACCATCGCGCGGCCCGCAAGCATTGTCGCGGCGACCAGCGCGCCGGTGGTCATCACCCCGGCCTTGATCTGGAATACGCCGATAACGACGACCATCACCGTCACGAGCTGGATCATCAGCCCGGCTGTCGACGTCGGCAGGTCGGCCCACTTGCGGCCGGTGCGGCTCGATATGCCGATATGATCGGAGACGATATCCCACTGGCGCAGGAAGCGCCCTTCGGCCTGATTGGCCTTGATCGTGCCGAGACCCTCGGCAACGTCAACGACAAGATTGTTACGCGCCTGCATCAGCTTGGTGGCGCGCTTGGCGGAGAGCTTGCTCGCATAGGCCGCAATCGCGCCGACGAACAGCATCGCCGCCGCGCCGACGATCGGCCCGAATGCGGTCAGCCCGGCGATCATCGCTATCAGCCCCACAAATGCGAAGAAGAACGGCACATCGACGAGGAACGTCACCAGCATTTGCGGCACCAGCATCGCCAGCGCCTCGACATCGCGCAGCGCAGTCATCAACCGCCCGACATTGGTATCACGCTTGCCAAGCCGCCCCTGAAGGAAGCTCGTCATCGCGCGATGCTGCACCGCCTGCCCCACGCGCACCGCCACGGCATCGACGAGCGCACCGCGCGCATGCTTGAACACAAACTCGAACAGCAGCACCATGACGATGCCGACCGAGAGCGCCCAGAGGGATTCGATCGCGAGGTTCGGCACCACGCGATCATAGATCGCGCGCATGTAAAGCGGGATGGCGAGCGCGGTGAGGTTCATGAACGCGGCGGCGGCGAGCATCTGCCCCAGCCGCTTGCGCTCGGATAGGAACACCCCGAGCACCCAGAGACGCGGGTTGCGGCGCACGAAATCCCGCTCTTCATCGAAATCATAGCCATTTTCCGGGTCGCCATGGCCGCAGACCAGAAGCTCGCCGCATGAAAGCGCCTCCAGCGCTTCCAGCGGCACCTGCTTCTCGGTTTCAGCATCGAGAATGATGGCCGTATCGCGATCCGGCAACGCGGTGATCAGCACCGCGCCGCCCTGATCCAGCGGCAGCAATACGGGCAGCTCTTGCGTCTTCAGGAGGCGTAGCTTCGCTGTTTGCCAGCGCGCCTCTAGCCCCGCGCGGGCCAACGCAATCTGTGCGAATCGGGGATCCATATCGCCATCTGACGCCGGCAATGCAGCAGTCAGCAGGTCTTTCGCCGCCGGTTTCCCACAGCGTGCGCTAAGCTTCTCCAGCGCCGGTACAATGGCGCAAGGATTGAGCAGCGCGCGCCATTCCGCATAGCGATCTGCCTTTTTTTCCAGTGTCTTGCGTGACATTCGGGCGCTCAGCCGCTGCAGCAGGCTGGGTCGGTCGCTGGGGCGGTCGATAATGTATAACTGCTCGATGTCCATGCGGACTCCCGTGAATATGGTTAATGCATTAAGCCTTTTTAAGGATAATGATTGGTAAACGGGCGGCAGGATTTTTTTGAAGGACCGCCCGATATGCGCTTTGCCAACCTCCGTGATCGCCTGATCCGCAAGCTCGGCGGCGCATCCCTGTTCGAGGGGGTATCGAGCCAGGAAATGGCGGCCGCATTCGCCGGCAAGGTCAGGCTCGAAAGCACCAGCATCGCCGGGATCACCCCGTGGAGCGCGCGTCTGCGCACCGATCGCGAGGTGGGCATGCTGCACCTCTTTGGGGGCGTGCTGCTGCTGCTGCTGCTCTGGGCCAGCCTGTTCCATGTCGACAAGGTGACGCGCGGCACCGGCCGCGTGCTTCCTTCCGTGCAAAACCAGGTGGTGCAACATCTCGAAGGCGGCATCCTTGGCGCGCTGCTGGTTCAGGAGGGCGAGCGGGTCCGCAAGGGGCAGGTTCTGATGCAGGTGAACAACAGCTTCACCACGGCAGAATTTGAAAATGCCCGGACGGATGTTGTCGCCAAGCGCATCGCCCTGGCCCGTATGGATGCCGAAGTCGCGGGCTCCAACACATTCACGACGCCAGCCGAGCTTGCGAAGATCGCACCGGACATCGCGGCGTCGGAAGAAGCGCTGTTCTATTCCCGCATCGCACAGCGCGGGCAAGAATCCGGCATCGCCAGCGATCAGGCCAGTGCCAAGCGCGCTGAACTGGCGTCGCTCACCGCCCGGCTCGGCAACCTGCGCGACGAGGAACGGCTGATGAATGTCCAGCTCGACAAGCTCACCCGCGCCTATGAGGCTGAGGCGATCTCCGAGCGCGAGGTTCTGGACAAGCGTTCCGCGCTGCTTGCGTTGCGCACCCGTATCGCCGACGTGCAGAACCAGATTCCTGCGACCCGCGCAGAGTTGGCCGAAGCAACGGGCCGTCATGGCGAAGTATGGACCAAGATGGTGCAGGAAACCAAGGAAAAGGCAGCTCAGCTACGGCTTGAACTATCCAAGGCCGGCGAGGCGCTCGGCGCCTATCGCGACAAGGCCAGCCGCGAGGAAATCCGCGCGCCGATGGATGGCGTGGTCAACAAGCTCTATTTCCAGACCGTCGGCGGCGTTATCAAGGGCGGCGATCCGCTGGTCGAGATTGTGCCCGTGGACAAGGTCATCATGGTCGAGGCGCGCGTTGCGCCCAAGGATCGCGGGCAAATCTATCCCGGTCTGCCCGCGCGCATCAAGATATCCGCTTATGACTCAGCCATCTATGGCGGCCTCGACGGCACCGTCGTCGATGTCTCGCCCGACGTGATCCAAGATCAGAAGGGTGAAGTCTATTACCGCGTGCGCCTACGCGCCGATACGGCCAATTTCGGCCAGGGCAAGCATGTGCTGCCCGGCATGACGGCGGAGGCGGACATCCGCTCCGGCAGCCAGACGATCCTGGATTATATATTAGGCCCGCTGATCCGCATCCGCGACACCGCGATGCGGGACTAGCCGCTGTGCTCAAAGATCAACAAGCGATAACGCGTCTCCCGAAGAAACCGCAAAGCCAAGCCGCTCCTGACCAATCAAGCGATGTGCCATCTGCCCCCGGGATACCTGAAAGGCATACAGAATCAGATAAATAAATAGTCGACCCTCCAGCACTGCCCGCGCACAGGTGTCATAAGCGGGCCGGGCTTGAACTTGGCGGCGCGAAGCCTATGACGGTGCGGCATAGCCAAGGAGTTTCGTTCCATGTTCCGTCAGCTCACCGATACCGTTCTCGTCGCGCCGCAGATCAGTGTGGAGGATGTGGCACGGGCGAAGGAAATGGGCGTCCGCTTCATTCTCAACAACCGGCCGGAGGGCGAATCCCCGGACCAGACGCCGGGCGACGCCATAGAGTCAGCGGCGCGGGAAGCGGGCATCGGCTATGCCGCAGTGCCGGTCAATCACAGCGGCTTCGCGCCGTGGCAGCTTGACGGGATGGACGCCGCGCTGGGCGAGGTTGCGGATGGCGGCAGGCTGCTCGCTTATTGTCGCTCCGGCACGCGCTCGACGTTGCTCTGGGCGCTCTCCCGCGCGCGCGCAGGCGAGAGCCCTGATGCTCTCTCGGCCACTGCGGCGGCGGCGGGCTATGACCTCTCGCCCGTGCGCCAGATCATGGATGCGCTCGCCGTCGACAAGGGCTGAGCGCGCCGCTTCCTGCCTGCCAATTTGCACGAACGAAAAAATAGAGCCGGTACAATCGTACCGGCTCAGGTTGTGTTCGCAGGAGGAACATCGGAAGGCGGGGCGCTGCCGCCCTGCCCGATTTCTTACATGTTGTAGGCGCGCTCGCCGTGGCTGGAGAGATCCAGACCCTGCTGTTCGTCTTCAGCGCTCGGACGCAGACCGATGGTCTTGTCGATGATGAAGAAGATCACAGCCGAACCAATGCCTGACCAGAGCAGGGTCACGGCAACCGCCTTGACCTGCGTGATGAGCTGCGCCGCCATGTCATAGGCGCCAACACCTGCAGGGAACTGGGTGTAGTCGAAGAAGCCCTGACCACCCAGCGCCGGATCGGCAACAATGCCGGTCGCGATCGCGCCGACGATACCGCCGATGCAGTGCACGCCGAACACATCGAGGCTGTCGTCATAGCCGAACATACCCTTCACCTTGGCGACGAAGAGATAGCAGATCGGCGATACCGCGAAGCCCAGCAGGATCGAGGTCATCGGGGCGGCAAAGCCCGAAGCCGGAGTGATGGCGACGAGGCCCGCGACCGCGCCCGTGATCGCACCCAGCATGGAGGCCTTGCCGTGGTGGAACTGCTCAACGATCGCCCAGGAAACCGCAGCCGCACAGGTGGCGACCATGGTGTTGATGAACGCAACCCCGGTGACGCCATTGGCTTCGAGGTTGGAACCGGCGTTGAAGCCGAAC
>CAZLTO010000002.1:0-22947 GCA_964562475.1 uncultured Sphingobium sp.
ACGATGCCGGCGTTCGTGATCTCGCTGAACTCGGCCGGGGCGGACGCGCCCCCGTTGCGGCAGGCGCTTTCGGGGGTCAACGTGGGCAAAGGGCAAAAGCTGGTGGTGCAGCCGCGCCTGTCTTGCCACGGCTCGCTCAGCGACCTTGCGCTGTCTGCCCTGCCCACGGCTCGCATCGTGACAATGCACAACGAGCGGGGTGAGCCGGAGCCTGTCAGCGCAACATTCCGCTGTCCTTCAGACCCCACAGCAAGCGTTGACAATATGAAGGCGGGCGGTCTGATTGCACCGATCGAACTGTCCAGCGGGGTGCTGGACATCGCCTCCAAGGGATATGGCGGCGGCGACTATCCGTTGCATCCGGTAACAGGTGTACCGATTGCTGGCCATGTCCTTACCCACTGGCCAGATGCGCTCGCTCTGGTCAAGCAGGCGCATCTGCGCGGCTTTGCGGACTAAAGGCTGATCGGCTGGGATGTCGCGCTGACACCCGATGGGCCTGTGCTTCTGGAAGGCAACGGCAAGCCCGGCGTACTGATGCCGCAACGCGCGGCGCGACGCGGCCTGGGCGAGGGGCGATATGGAGAATTATTGGCATGGCACCTTTCGAGACTGGAATCCAAAGGCTGAATGTCACTCAGCTATAATTGATCCGTCACCTCCCTGTCACAGAGACGGACTAATTTCAGCCGAACAACCAGCGCCTGTGACAGGCGCGAAATGTTCGGGATATTTTATGGTCAGTCACTGCGCGCCGCGCACCCTGCCACACTCCGCCAAGCAGACCCTTAAGGTGATGCTGGTGGCAAAGCATGTTCACTGGAAGGGTGGGTTACACCCTGAAGACGGCACCCATGCCACCTATCATCTGGAAATGCGCACTTGCCTGGAACGCATGAACCTCAATCTCCAGCTTGCGGACAGCTATACCGCGCTATTTGAGAGCGTGGATGCTGACTTCGTTTTTCCCCTGCTCAATCGGGGCGGATTTCTGAATTCGGAGATGCTACTTCCGCTTCTGTGCGAGCGGATGGGTATTGCGTATCTTGGCGCCAGCCCGATTGTCCGGGGTCTGTCGGACGACAAGCATCTTGCCAAGCTCGTCGCCGTTCACCACGGATTGCCAACCGCGCGATGGGCGATTTTCCGCAAGGGTGCCCCGCTGGATCGCACCCGGATGCCGGTCGCGGGGCGCTATGTCATCAAGCCCAATGCATCCTCGGCAAGCTGGGGCATATCCTCCGCACATGATTGGGACGAGGTGCAGGCGGCAATACACGCGCTGCACGCCGAGGGCCATGACGCCATTGTCGAGCCATTTATTCCGGGCCATGATGTTGAGGTTCCGGTTGTCACCATAGACGGTGAGCCGTTCATCCTGCCGGTGCAGATCGTCGAACAGGATGACCCCGGCTATTTGCGCACCTACGCGGAAAAGCGCAATCTTGTCTCCAGCCAGGCCTATGAGATCAGGCCATTGTCCAATGCGCTGATAAACGCCGAAGCCCTTCGTCAAACGCGACTCATCATGGCGGACTTCACCCCATTTGACTATGGCCGGTTCGAGTTTCGGCTGGACGCCGCCACGGGTGAGCTGCGCTTCATGGAGGTGAACCTCAATTGCAACCTCTGGTCCCGCAAGACCATCGCCATCGCTGCAGGCCAGATCGGCTGGAGCCATGACCAGCTGATCGAGACTATTCTTGCCGAAAGCCTTCGCCGTCAGGGGCTGTTGGAAGGAGCCTATACCCTTGCCGCATGAGACGAGCTTTTGCGCCGTAATCCTGGCGGCGCAAAGGGCGGGGACGGTTGACCCGCTGGCGCAGGCTGCTGGCCTCTCGCACAAATGCGTCGTACCGATCGGTGGCGCGCCGATGATAGAGCATGTTGTGCGTGCGCTGGTCGAGACGCCTGGCATCGCCCGACTGCGCATCGTGGTGGAAGAGGAAATGCATGCCCCGCTCGGCACGATGCTGGCAGGCATGTCTCCCGCCCCTGAATATGTGACGGCTGCCGATAATCTCGCCGATAGCGTATTCGCCGCCGCTGAAGGGGTTACCGGCCCGATGATTGTTACCACGGCCGACAATGTCCTGCTCAGCCCGGCGGCTGTCTCCCAAATGGCCGAGGCGGTTCGGCATGGCAACGACGTAGCCATCGCGATGGCGACCGAGCAGTCCGTAAAGGCCGCGCATCCTGACGGGCAGCGCCGCTTTTACAGATTCAGGGACAATGCCTATTCCAACTGCAACCTCTATGCCTTTGCCGGCCATGAAGCCTTGCGCGCAGCGGAGAGTTTTCGCTCAGGCGGACAGTTCGCCAAGAAAAAATCACGCCTGATCGGAGCTGTGGGGCTGGTCAATGTGGTGTTGATGGCACTGGGCAGGCTCAGCCTTGCGGACGCGCTTGCCCGGCTGGGCATGCGCTTTGGCTTGCGGATCGTGCCGGTTGTGCTGGCGGATGGGCGCCACGCCATTGATGTGGATAACGAGCGAACCTATCGCGTCGCCTCTGTCCTTCTGGAGCAACATTTGCGCCCGACTTCGGGCACTGGGGCGGATAAGGAGAACGATGCCCTGGTAGCCTGAGCGGCAAGGCGTCGGCGCTGCGTTTTTCGCTCAGGCGGCAGCCATGCGGAAGGCCCGCTGCAACAGCTTCGCGAGCCTTTGGCCCTGATGTTCGGCGCGATATACCAGATTGGACAATCGCTTGGCGGGGCGCATGTGCGCCACCAGTCTCTCATGCATCCTTTTCTCTTCCTCACTGAGTTGTGAGAGGAAATCGCGCATCTGCAAGCGGGATTCGGCCACGGAATAGCCACGGGAAATCCAGTGGCGGACCATCACGCTTTCATCCGCTATAGCCACCAACCCCTCTGCATAGGACGCACAGACAAACATCCAGTCGATTCCCAGCCCGAACAGGTTGCGGCTGTAATCCGCCCTGCGCATACGCGGCAGCAACCGTGGAGATAGGGCAAAGACCAGCCCGTCCGTCTGTGCAACGCGATGATAAGGGCCGACCTGCAGACGCCCCATGCCGGTCCGTTTCAGGCGCCAGGGCGTCCCGGTCGTGCGGGGCGTCCAGACACCGATATTTCCAATATTCGCAAATGCAGCGCGGCAGCGCATCACCAACTCGCGCCAGTCTTCACATTCGCAATCGGCGTGGATCACCAGCATCAGTGATGTGTCGTCGCACTGCTCCAGGCATGCCTGAAACTTGTCCGCCCAGAACAGAGTGTCGCTCCGCCTCACAAGCGTACCCCATCTGGTGTCGGGTTGATTGTCGGCTGGGTCGGAATAGATGATCGAGAGCTGCTCCACTGCGCCAGACAGCGCGCGCGCAATGGCCGATGCTTTCCGGTGCTTTCCCTTCCAGGAAATGATAAAGGCATGGATGTTCATAGCAAATGCCAATGTTCGTATGGATGTGATACCAAGATCAGGCCCTAGTTAATCCTCAGTATGACAGCTCTGTGACTTTATTACTCCCTGAGCATGAAATCACGCTGCGCGCAGGCGAAAATCCGTCCTGTCGCCATCGACCGCCGCATTTACGTCTGGCTTCGATTGCACTTCAAAGCGCGCCATCATCTCGCGCAGTCGGCCCGCCTCCGCCTTCAGGACGCGGGCGGTGGCGGTGCATTCCTCGCCCATCGATGCGTTTTGCTGCGTCATGCGATCGATTGAGCGCAGTGCCTCATCGACATTCTTCACGTCACCTGCCTGATCGGTCGCCGCATCCACAATGCCATCGATCAATTCCGAAACATGGCCGACGCGATCAACTATTGCCTGAAATGCGTTACCACACTGGCGCACCAGCGCCACGCCGCCGCCAATATGCCCACTGCTTTCGCTTATGAGCGCCTTGATCTCGCGCGCAGCGTCCGCACACCGCTGGGCAAGCGCACGCACCTCATTCGCAACCACAGCAAAGCCCTTGCCCGCATCGCCTGCCCGCGCCGCCTCCACACCAGCATTCAGCGCCAGCAGGTTGGTTTGAAACGCGATGGCGTCGATAACATTGGTGATCCGGGCGATCGCGCTGGCGCTGCGTTCGATTTCGCCCATCGCGGCAATGGCGTCTGACACAACATGTTCATTGGCATCTGCCTGCTGCCGCACTTCCCCGACTATACTGGAAACATGCTGTGATGCCTGTACCGCCTGTTGCGCCTGCGCGGCAAGCTGTTGCGTGGTCGTGGCAATGGTTTGCAGATTTTCAGCCTGCATTTCGGTCCGCTGGGCGAGATCGTGGGTCGCCGCGCCAATTTCGTCCGCGCTGGTGTTCAAGGCTTGGGTCGCGACATGAACATCGCCGATCGCTATCTCGATGGACTCGACCGCGCTATGATAATCCTCACGTAGCGCACCATATTCCTCCGGGAAATCATCCGCAATGCGATAGCCGAGCTTGCCCTGACGGAGCCGGTCCAGTCCGGCGCCCAGCTCTGAGACGACCTTCTGTTGTATGGCCATGGTGGCGTGCGCCTCGCACTCCGCTTTGGCGCGGACATAGCCCACGATGCCCCCCAGCGCGCGACTGATCGCGCCTATTTCGTCGCGGCGTTTGGTGGCTCCATCGTCAAAGTGCATGTCGCCTTCAGCCATCCTGTTCATCTGGTGTGAAAGTTTGATGATAGGCCGCAACACCCGCCAGCGGACAATAGCGCAGAACGTTATCACCAGGCCGAACAGGCTTGCCACAAGAACGCCGAGCACCGCCATCGTATCCTGCAGGCGTTTGGACGCATGGGCCTTCAGCCGTTCCTTATAGCTGTTTGCGAGCTGGACCGTATCGACGACAGCCTGCTTATGCGCATCATAGGCAGTGGAGAGCTCCCAGAAAGTGAGGTCTATGGCCTCCGGGCTGCCCGATCTGACGGCGGGCAGGAATTTGTTGTCCAGTATCTCCCAGAATTTCATGGCGGTGTCATGGGTGGCATGCGTGATGCGTTCCTGCAGCACGGGATCGAACGCATTGCCTTTCCAATAGGCATGACGGGCATCATAGTTCGCGCGCAGTTTCTTCAACTGCATCACATGGGTGTCGATGCTGGCCGGATCATGCGCGAGCCGCGCAGCCTCCAGATAAGGTTCGACCACAAATTCAGGCGGCGGCGATATATCGGTGATCAGTTCCGATGCGTTCTCCATATTCGTCTGGATCGGGCCACCAATCCGAATTTCATGGATGCGGATCGTTCCCCAGACGACGCCGAGCAGCATCAGAGCGATCATGATCAGCGCAGATCCAGTAACCAGCTTCCGTATTTCCACACCGCACCTGTAATGTTACAGTTTTATTACAAATAATGCGGCAATTGCAATATATTACGCGGCATTATTGTCTGTGAAAGATGCGGTAATTACGTAAATATTGGCTTAATTGCGCGGCAGATTCAGCAGCTTTCACATGCCGATGTAGGGGTCTGTCGCTTCAGCGATTGTATAGCATCTTGTGCGGGCCGAAATCCTTCGGCGCACCACGTCAGCGTAACCCATTGCGATTGACGAAAATGATCCCGCTCAGCACTCGCCGATCATCAACGCGCGGCTTGCCGTGGATCTTCGGAAAATAGGGCGCAAGCCGAGCCATCTGCTCATCCGTCAGCCAATATAAATCACTCATCTCCAGTCTCCTCGCGGAGCCTGAATCAGATTGTGCCACACAAACCAATAGATCCTGAGCCAGGCATTAGACTGACAGCATCATTAACAGTGCCCGTGGGCTAGGCGAGAGCAAAGCGTTCGCTCCATGACACCACGTTTCGATCGTTTGTATCCACCGGCTGCGCGACTAAAACAGCGCAACTACGCGGTAGGAATATGTCTTCCATATGCCGCACCAGCGCGCATTGACCGGGGCCGATGCTTTCTCCATACGCGCTTACTGTGCCCGACAGCGGCATCATGTAGCAAGGGCGCTCCGAGAAAACGCCAGCGATAGGGGCAGAGGGTACGCCTGCCAGTCGTACCAGCCTGAAATGCGGGCCGTTTGCCAGCATCATTTCACCTGAAGTGTCGAGGCGGGCATGGCGCGCGACATCATAGGGCCCCAGATTGGCGATAGCGAGGGCGGCGTCGAGATGGAGTGCCCGGGGCCGGCCATAGTCATAGAGCCGATAGGTTATGTCGCTGTTCTGCTGCACCTCGATCAGGCTGACGCCCGCGCCGATGGCGTGGACGGTGTTGGCGGGGATATAGAAGAAATCGCCGGGCCGCACCGGATGCCAGCGCAGCATATGTTCGATCCGCCCGTCCAGTGCCGCCGCGCGCACAGTGGCTTCGTCATAGTCCCGATCGAAGCCGATACCAAGGCGTGCGCCTGGTTCGGCACCTGTGACCAGCCAGCATTCTTCCTTGCCCTGCCGCCCGATATCCTTGGCTTCGGTCTGGGTGTCTGAGGGATGTACCTGCACCGAGAGTTTTTCGCTGGTGAAAATATACTTGACCAGCAGGCGGTCCAGCTCAGGCGGAGGGGTGAACCATATCTCGCCGATGCGCTGGCGGGGTAGCGCGACAAAGGGCGCGGGCAGATCGGTGCGCCCCCAGGGTTTTTCTACCATATGGATCGGCAAGCTGATGCGCATCATATAAGGATCCGTTGTATCGTCATGCCCGCTGATCCGTTGTCGGAGGTGGGTTGGCTCCGGGTTATCGGGTCATTGCTACAGGATCATTGCCGCAATCTGACGGTTTCGGGTCGGGAGCATTTGCGATGAATTGCCTATGGTATCGCTTCATCGTGAATCAGGGTTAATGTCGCAAAAGAGTCACATTCAGAGCATATCCGCAGGTCTGTTATGCGATTCCGGCCAGATAATATCGGAATTACAATCGGGTTGCGGATGTCTGTGGCATGAACGTACAAGGGTAGCTGGCTACCATCCTTGTACGGAGCAACAGCCAGTATGCAGTTCAGTAGAGACCGGACATGATCGACTTTGACGTTCAGGACCAGCTTGATTATGTCCCCCCGGCTCTGGTGCGGGTTGTCGCGATTGCCGACGTCGTCTCCGAGCTTGAAAAGCACGGCATGACCCTCGCTCCAAAGGCCTACACGCCGGGAGATCCCGTTGACTGGTCGAACGGCCGGGTTTCCTGAGCAAACGTCCGAAATGGACCATTGCGGTTCACCCAAACCTCTGATTGTGAACGGAGCGGCGCGTGCAGCTCCTGCTGAGCCTGAGCATGCGGGTCAGGCTGGCAGGCTTTACAGGGTCAGCCCGGATGCAGTGGACTGCCCGTTGGGTGACGGACTAGCGCTGTTCGATGCGCGAAATGGCACTTCCTTCAGTCTCAATCGCACCGGCGCGCTGATATGGAATGCCGCGCGCCAGCCGGTGAGCCTTTCCGCATTGCGGGCTGTGCTGATTGCCGCTTGCAGGGGCGCGCCCGACGATATTGACGCGGACCTGCGTCGCATTGTGGATGCGCTGGAGGAGCAGGGTCTGTTCATCCTAGTATCGGGTGAGGGCGGAGAGGCTGACGCGGTTGATAACTGAACCGAGCAGGTATCGCGCGTTTGGTCTTGTCATTTCGTCACAGATCAGGCTGCCGGAACTGGATAGTCTGTCCGCGACAGGGTTAGCGATGCCCGCCGATGTCGTTATCCGTCTTGCCGCGGTCGATGGTCCCCTGCCTGCTCCAGCCGAGTGGCGGCTGACCCGCTTTGAACAGGCAGAAGCCTATTTCGCGTGGCAGGGCGTGGGCCGCTTTTTCGTGACCGACGGACATATGATCGAGGTCGAGCTATTGCCCGGTGTCGATCCTGACATGCTCGGGCTGTTTCTTCTTGGTCCGGTCATGGCGGCGCTGCTGCATCAGCGTGGCGACCTCGTGCTGCATGGCAGCGCGGTGGAGATCGCACCCGGCAGAGCGGCGCTGTTTGTGGGGGATAATGGCGCGGGCAAATCGACGCTGGCGGGCGCCTTTCTCAAGGCTGGCCACAGCGTGTTGACCGACGATGTGATTGCGGTAGATCCCGCAGGGCCAGTGCGAGCACGCACTGCCTTTCCGGCGATGAAACTGTCACACGAGGCGCTGACCGCACTCGCGCCATTGCCGGGGGAGGTCTTGCCTTCGGTCGCGGGCAATGCCGCCAAGCTGCGCTTTCGTTTCGCCGCTGAAGCCGGAGACAAGGCTACGCCCGTGTCGCATATCTATGTTGTGCAGCGCGGGGCGGATGTCAGCATTGCTGGGCTTGATCCTGTAGAGCGGCTGGGCGCCATCATGCGCTATTCCTATATGCCCAAATTCGGGGCAGAGCCGCTGTCCGGCCCGCTATCGGCACCCTATTTTCGTCAGTGTGCGGCTGTCGCACACTCCGTTCCTGTCAGTCGCCTTGTCATGCCAGATGGGTTCGCCGCGTTGCCACGCGTCGTCGCTTCTTTAGTGAGCGATACTCAGAAATAACGCTGGCGCACAATCACGGTGTCACCCGGCTGAACCAGCGCATCATCGCTGATGTCCTTGGGCTGGCCGGTTGGCTGACTATCCGGGCGGACGTCCATCTTCTTGCGGTTGGCGCGTTAGCTGTATCCCCCCGCTTGCGCGACGAGACGATAGACCGTCATCCCCTCGGCATAGGGATATTGGCCGGGCTTCTGCACCTCACCCAATATATAGACCGGGCGATACTCGGCCATATCGACCGTGACATTGGGGGTGAGGAAGTAGCCATTGGCAAGGCGTCCGACGAGCAATGTCGTTACCTCGTCAAGGGTGAGGCCACTCACCGCTACCCGACCCAACATCGGAAGGCCGATCTTGCCGTCGCCGCCGACAGGGTATTCACCAGAGAGCTTCTCGGAATTATAGATTGTCACCTTCAATTTGTCGCCAGTGCCAATGCGGTAAACCTGCTGCCCCTGCGGGGTGAGCAATCGAGGCGAATCGATGGATGTGCTGTTGGAGCCGCCTGCCTGTGGATTTGCTTCCTCAGCCTTTCTCTTCTTCTCTGCCTTTTTGGTGCTCTGCTTTCGGGCTGGGCCGGGCGCACGCCATTCGCTGGGGTCGGCTGTGTAGGCAGCATTTGCATAGGCAGCATTCGTGACCGGCACCAGAGGAGAAGCCAGCAATGCCGCCATAAGCGCCGCCACAACAGGGAAGAGAACAAATTTCATCGGGAGTGCCGCGCTCGCTAGCTGGTGTCCACTGCGCGTCCCCTTAGCAAGTGCGGCAGACATGCGAAAGGGGTTAGCTGCTATCTGGCGAGACCATGCGCTTTTGGAGTGTATATGGAGAATGGAGGCGGATAGTCAGATTAATGTCATATTCCGGCGCGATAGCGGCGCTCAGCTATGGCCGGTTTCATTCCATCCCACATGCTGCTCGCAGGCGCGGCTTTTGCCGGGCTGTCTGCCTCCTTGTCCTTGCCGGCGCGCGCACAGGAAGCATATGCGCCATCTGTTCTTTCCGCGCAGCAAAACGGCTATGAGCGCGAGCTGGGCTGCATGGCTCAGGCCATCGTCTATGAAGCCGGGCTGGAACCGGTCGAAGGGCAACAGGCGGTGGCGCAGGTCATCCTCAACCGGGTGCGTTCCCGCGCCTATCCGGATACGGTATGCGGCGTCGTCTATCAGGGATCGACCCGGCGCACCGGCTGTCAGTTCACCTTCACCTGCGACGGCTCGCTCGCGCGGCGCATGTCGGATCGAGTAATGCTTGCGGCGCGCATGGTCGCGGAGGATGCGCTGCAAGGGAGATTGCCGGACAGGGTGGGCGCGGCAACGCATTATCATGCCAGCTATGTATCGCCCTATTGGGCACCCAGCCTCAAGCGAATTGGGCGGATTGGCGCCCATATTTTCTATGCGTCGGGCGGGCTGAACCATGCGCCGGGTGCCATTATAACGTCGCGGGACAGCCTGCCTGCGTCAGTCGCCGTTGCGTCAGGCCGGGATAATCGTCCCTTCCTGCCCTGGGGTTTGTCTTTGCCGATGCCATTGGGGTCTGCCAATATAAATTAATTCGCTCCATCATGGTTAATCTTTGCATTCATCCTGTTTTTCATATTTCGGGAACGGATTTACTCTGTTTTCACACGAATTACACAGCATCGTAACGCCGTCGTCATATTAGCTCACCATGTTCCGCCGCGTGATTTCTGATGCGTTGCATGGTGCAGCGCCAAGCGGGGACAATCCATCATGCCGACATATACCGGAACATCGGGCGCGGATAATTTTACTGCGCCAGACAATCAGGACTGGACACTTCAGGGGCTGGGTGGCGCGGACATTCTGAGCGGGGCCGCCGGCAACGACAGCATTTCGGGCGACGCAGGCAATGACACACTTTCCGGTGGCGATGGCAATGATAGCTTCCTCATCGGCCTGGGTCATGGCTTTGACAGCATTGACGGCGGGTTGGGTTATGATGTGATCAAGGCGCTGACCGACGCGGTCAATATCGGCATATCGTCTGTCACGGGCGTCGAGGAAATTTCGGCGAATGGTTTTACCGGCGTCACCATTTCCGGGGATGCGACGGACAATGTTTTCGATTTTTCCAATGTTCTGCTCACCGGCATCAGCCAGATTTTCGGCGGCGGAGGCAATGACACGATCATTGGCAACGCGCTTACCGCCAATGCCATCAACGGAGGAGCCGGCAACGACATTCTCGTTGGCGGCGCTGCGGACGACATTTTCTATATCAGCAAGAACGCGGGTTTTGACAGATTCGATGGCGGTCTGGGCGTCGACAGCATCGTCGCGGCGGAGGAAGGCGTGAAAATCGGTCTCGCCGCAGTTGCGAATGTGGAGTCTATTTCCGGCGGCAGCTTCTTCAGCACGCAGATTATCGGCACAGCCGCCGATGAAATCATGGATTTCAGCGCGATTACGCTGAACAAGATCGCCAATATCGACGCCGGTGATGGCAATGATATGATGATCGGCTCGGTCGGCAATGACACGCTTTCCGGCGGAGACGGCGATGACATCATCGATGGCGGCATGGGAGACGATTATCTCTCAGGCGGCAAGGGACGCGATATCCTTAATGGCGGTGCGGGCAACGACGCCTTCAACATCAGCAGCGGCCCGGATATCTATAAGGGTGGCGCTGGTTATGATGCGCTCTACGCCACGCAGAATGGCGCCAATCTCCAGCTGGATCAGGGTTTGCTGAGCAGCATAGAGGAAATTTCGGCCAATGGCTTTCTGGGCATGACGATCAGCGCCGCTAACGCGGCGGGCAGCCGCATCGACCTGCGCCGCATCTACATCACGGACGACGATATTGCCTCTATCAATGGCGGCAATGGAGCGGACACCATCTTCGGCTCCAAGACCTATGACTATATTTATGGTGGCCTAGGGAACGACACCATCAACGGCTACCTCGGCGATGATGAACTGCATGGCGGCGGCGGCCTCGATGACCTGATGGGCGGCAACGGCTATGACATTCTCTATGGCGATGCGGGCAACGACATTCTGAACGGTGGCGCGCAGGACGATATTCTCTGGGGTGGCGCTGGCGACGATATGTTCATCGCTTCGCTGAACAGCGGCTTTGACGAGTATCACGGTGAGAATGGCATTGATACCCTGATGGCTGAGGTCGGCCAGAAGACCATCAGTATCGCCAAGTTCGATGGCATCGAGACGATCTCCTGGGACGGCAGCCGTCTGGCGACGATCCAGGGTGGCTTTAGCGGGGAGGTTTTCGACTTCACGGTCGTGAACCTGGTCGGCATCGCCGCGATCAAGGCTGGAACGGGCAACGACACCGTAATCGGTTCCGTTCTCAACGACACCATCAATGGAGAGATCGGTTCAGACACGCTTTCCGGCGGTCTGGGCGACGACATTCTGACGGGTGATGTCGATTTCGATTTCCTCACAGGCGGTGCGGGCAACGATATTTTCCGCGACAAGGCTGCGGGCCTCAATGGGGACACCATCACGGATTTCACGACAGGCGACGCGATCCAGATCGTCAACGTCAAGGACTTCACCAAGGTGGTGCTGAACTATACCGACGATGGCACTGGCTTGGCGGGCACGCTGCATGTGGATGGCGTGGGCGGCCTTTCGGGAGGCGGCATCGATATTCACCTGACCGGCTCCTATTCCACCGCGACCTTCCATGTGGCAAGCGATGGAGCCACAGGGGCGCTGATCCTGATCTGATTGGTGCAATTTTGTAGGGAGGAAGTTTCCTTCCTCCCTCCTTCTCACCTTTTAATAGCGATCCTTGAGGACATAGGGATTTGCAGCCAGTCCGGTGAGGATGACGATCTGCCGCAGCCTTGATCGGCTATGCCCGCCAAGGCGCGCTTCGACCGCTATCGTAAGCGGTCGACCGATGAGCGCATTTGGACTTCCGATCTCCAGCGCGGCACGTTGCCCGGCCAGTTCCCGCTGGCGATTGAGCAGGTCTATGGCCCCGCGTTCCTCTCCCTCTATTACGCGGATAGCCATCAGCGAGGCGTGGGCAGGCTCGAAGCTGCCGACACCATAGTGAACGCTTGCCACGTCTTCCAGCCTGTCCGCGAGCGGCTTGCCGACGCCCCGGATCAGCCCCATTTCGGTCACGGAGCGTAATGCACCATCGCGCGGATGGATGCGCAAGGGCGCATAATAGGCGCGCTCGGCTCCGTAGGGACGGGGTTCCTCATCGTCATCTATCCAGTCGAGGAAAGAGTCCGTCGCGATGTCGAGTTGCTCGCCGGATAGACCCAGTTCCGCGAACATGCGTCGCGCCTGTTCGCGCTCCAGTGCATTGAGCGGGATCTTGCCGCGCTCATCCTGTATCGCGACGGTGAGTGTAGCATCGCCGAAGCGCAGATGTCGCACCCGGCCGTCGATCGGCACAGCGCCGCCCGGCCCGCTATTGACCAGATCCCGCAAGGCAATCGCCAATCCCGCCTCTGCCGCCGCCTGTGCGCGAGCGCGATCAGCCTCCGCCGATGCCGCCACGATCGTGCCGCGGCTCGCCTCGATCACCATCAGCGCGATCAGCGCGAAGACGAGGATGCTGGCCACCGCAGCGACCAGCGCATAGCCGGCCTCGTCGTCCCGCGTCTGCCGGTTCAGGGGATTTTGCCCTTGCTGCGAAACGGCTCCAGCGTGCGCAGCTTGGCGCGCAGCTCCTCGGTCACCGCCCGTCCATCATCGAGGGTGCGCAGCACATGGGGCTTGAGGCTGATGAGCAGCTCGGTACGATTTTCGACATCGTTATGGCTGCCGAACAGCGCGCCCAACACCGGAATGCGCGATACGACAGGAAGTCCGTTCTTGCCATAGGTCTTGGAGTTTCTGAATAGCCCGCCGAGCGCGATCACCTGCCCGTCCTGCACCGCGATCGAGGTGGAAATGCGCCGGGTGGATATGGTCGGCGAGTCGATGCCGGAAGTCTGGTTCGTGGCGACGTCGCTCACCTCCTGCGCGATGTCGAGCAACACCAGCCCGCTGCTGTTGACGCGAGGCGTGACCTTCAGGATCACGCCGGTATCGCGATATTCCACCGAGTTGACGATATTGTTGTTGGAGGAGTTGAGATTGGTGGCGGACTGGGTGGTGATCGGCACCTGATCGCCCACCTGGAGAGCCGCAGTCTGGTTGTTGAGCACAAGCAGCTTGGGCGCGGAGATCACCTTCACATTGGTACGCTTTTCCAGCGCGTTCAGCGTGGCGCTGATGTCATTGTTGTTGGAATAGAAATAGGAGAAGCCGGGGAACGTCCGTGTCAGTGCGGAGGTTGTTCCTTCACTCAAAATGGCTTCGCTGTTGCCGGACTGGAAATTCCACTGCACGCCATATTTGAGGTTGTCGGTAAGGCTGACCTCGGTGATCGCCGCCTCGATCATCACCTGAAACGGCAGAATATCTAGCTTGCGCAGCGCTTCTTCCACCACGGCATAGTCGCGCGGGGTGCCATAGACGAGAATGGCGTTGTTGGTTTCGTCGGCGGAGATCGAGATAGCAAGGCCATTTGTGCCGACGGATGTCTGGGAGGCGGGCGTTCTGGCCGGGGTGCTCGCGGGTTGCGCCGGGTTGGCCGTGGCCGTCTGGTCCTGTGCAAATGGGTCTGTGGCGACAGTGCTCTCAACACTGCCCGATCCGCCGCCAAAGGCTGTGTTCAGCGTTTTCGCCAGATCGCGCGCGCGGCCATTCTGCACCGGATAGACGAACAGGCGGCGCTCATTGTTCTCGCCCTCCCGGTCAAGGATTTCGACCCACCGCTTCACGTCGTCCAGATATTGCGGCTGGGCGCTGATGGCGAGGATGCCGTTCAGCTTATCCATGGCGATGAGGCGGACAAGACCGCGCGTCGGTGCGCTGGGATCGTTGATGAGCTTGTCCAGCTCCGGCGCGATCAGGCGGCTGTCGGTGCGCTGAGGCACGTAGAGCGCGAAGCTCATGTTGCGCAGCCAGTTCACATCGAACTGCGAGAGAATATCCCGAACCGCTGTGCGCTGGCCGGTTGTTCCGGCGATCACCAGCATGTTGCGGGCGGGGTCGATGGAGGCGACCGTGCCGGGCAACAGCGAATCGAGCAGGCGTTTCAGCTCTTCGGCGTTCACGAATTTGAGCGTGACGATCTCGGTGCCATAGCCGGTGGCATTGGGGGCAATCGTACCGACGGCTCCCGCAGAGGCGGTGGAGGTGATCTGGAAACCGCGCCCTTGCGGCACCAGAGCGAGGTTGCTGGCCCGCAGCGCGCGCTCGAATACTTCCAGCACGGATGAGCGCGCGACGGGAGCGGCTGTGACGACCGATACCGTGCCGGTGACGGAAGGATCTACCGAGAATTCGAGGCGGAGCATGTCACCGAGGATCGCCTTCGCTGCTACGCGCACATCGGCATTGGGAAAGTTCAGCGTGATGTCGCCGCTGCGAGGCGCGATCTGGGCTGAGCGCGGCACGACGGGCGCTGCCTGTTGGCCGGGCAAAATCGTCGCGCTGGCGGATGGGCCGTTAAGCAGGCCATCTGCCTCGTCCTGAGACAGAGGTTTGCCATCAACATGGGGCAACGGCTCGATCCGTTTTTCCTGACAGGCGGACAGCAGCAAAGGCGCGCAGAGGCCCGCCAGCAGGAGTTTGTTCTGACTTACAGGGTGCATGGCGACCTCATTCTTCTTCGGTTTCTTCGTCTTCATCGCCGCCTGCGCGCGTAGCGGCGGGGGCGGCGCTGCCATAGTTCACGGCAATCTTCTCCGCGCCGCGCATGAAGGTTGCGCCGGTTGTCGACAGGCCCGTCAGGCGCCATCCCAAATAGCTTGCGCCTACGCCCAGCCAGCGCACCGTGCCATCAGGCAACCGCAGGAACAACCGTGCCGAGCGACCGCGCGCGATCATGCCGACCGGTACAGCCCCTTCCAGCGGGCCGCTCACTGCGGTGTCTCCTACGTTTAATGGTCGTGCCGCTAGGGAGCGGGTGGGCGAAAAGAGCGGGCGCGCGAGGATAACCGGTGGAGCATCCCGGTGGTGGATTGTCACATCAGCGAGCGCGGGCGCAACCCGGCCCACGCCTTCGTCCGGACGGCTGACATCGCGGGCGAACACGAGCTGCAATGCAGCCGCCCCTGCCAGCAGCGCCACCAATATGGCAGGTAGCAGCGTGCCGTTTTCAACGCGCGGAGGGGAGAGTGGCAACCGAAACTTCAAGGCGTATGTCCAGAATGTCGAGCCGACCCGTTTCCAGTGCCTTGTCGGCAGTGATACGGAGCGATTCAGTGATGAGATAAGGTTGGGTATTCTCGATATGGCCCAGCAGCGCGTGGAACTGGGGCAGCGTCATCCGGCCCTGCACCCATGCGCGCACCGATCCGGCGGAAGAGGGAACGTCCTGAACTGCGCTCACCACGCCTCCCGCCTCCGCGAAATCCTTGCGCAGGCGCTCGCGAAGCCTGTCTCGCGCTAGGCTGGCATTGGGAGCAATAAGGAGAAAGGCGTCTTTCAGCGCGCCTTGCCGCTCGGCGCGACGGCGTTGCGCGGGGATGGCGTTGATGAGGCGGCTGTTGCGGGCATAGGCGCTAGTTAAAACATCTCGCTGAGCGGCACGTTCCGAAAAGCCTTTTAGGAATGGCAAGATGACTACCCACCAGAGCAGCGCCACAGCCAGCACGGCAAGACCAATTGCGATAAGTCTGCGTTCGCGCAGGGATAGTGCCCTCATGGTATGCCCCGCTCGATGTCGGCGGTCACATCGAATGGCTGGCCGATGGGAATATCGGCCTGCACATCCGCCGCGCCCGGGCGCACATTGATAAACCGGCCACTCTTTCCGAGCGCCGCGATGACATCTGTCGGCGGACGCAGATAGCCCGCCAGCCGCACCGAGCGGCCATCCCAGTCATAACGCTGCACCCATGCGCTGTCGGGCAGCGCTGCGGTGGCGGCGGCGAGATCGCCCAGCGCGTCTTGTTGGGCGCGCCGCGCCACTGTGCTGCGTGCCACCTGCTCGATGCGTGCTGTCCGCCCGGCGATGGCGCGATAAATGGAAACAGCGGGCGCTTGCGCGTCTACCGCTGTCTGCAGCCGCGCAACACTTTGCTGGTCCCTCCAGACGAGCAGGCCGACGTTGAGGAGAACGGCAAAGCCGACGAGGCTCCACCATAGCAGCCGTTGCTGGCTGCGCGGCGGTAGCAAGCCCTCAGTGCGCAGCAGGGGCGCGAAATCGAACATCGACCGATCAGGCGCGGCAGGATCCAGGAGGACGATACGCTGCGGCACGAGCCCGGCGCTGTGCGCGGCGGCAAGCGCTGCGAGGATGGTCTCGCGATGCACGGCGGCGACATGCGCCGTCATGACGGTTGCACCCGTTTCTCGCCCGATCATTTCTGCATCGGCAATCAGGCGCGTGTCGGCAAAAGGGAACAGCCGCCCTGCCTCCAGGCTGACATAGTTGCGCAAGTCCCCCCGGCTCATCACCGGCAGGGCCAGTTCTCGCATCAACGAACAAGACAGAGGCAAAGCAAGGTCTGCCTCGCGGGGCTTATCCATGCTGCCCGCCGTGCCTGTCAGCATCTCCAGCGCGCCGTCCTCGCCATAAAGCGCGAGCGGGCCGTTGCGGCGACCGCTGCCGAGCCGCCACGAGGACGGGATCATGCCGGTCAACTCGTCCAACCACCAGCGCCAACCAGAGCGCAGCCAGCCTGAGACTGTCGCCATATCGGCGTTGAGGATTGTATTGGCCTTCATGCGCGGGAGCCGCACGTCCGGGCCGGAGTTTCCGGGTCGCAGGCCAGATCTACCGAAACAGCCGGGCGAATGATCAGGTCCGGCCAGATGCGTTGATCCTCTGGCGCGAAGCCGATGCGGATACGGATCAGTTCTGGCGCGCTGCCGCTATCCCGCCAGAAGCTGCGCCATGCGCGGCGCGGGTCTGACCGGCTGGCACCGAAATAGGTGATGGAGAGTGATGTCGCCCCGTCGATAAGGCGACTGGCCTTCCAGCCCGTCACCCCATAGGAGCGCAAGTCGAAGCTGTCGGTCAGCTCCGGCGCACGGAACAGCATGAGATCGCCGGTGCCGCTCAGCATGAGCCGGTATTTCTGCACCCCGCTGACCGGGTCTCCCGCAGGCGGCACGGCGAAGAAATCCAACATGCTGTCCGTGCCGTCTACATCCATCGTCGGATCGCCGCTGTCCAGCCGCAGCACCGGGCGCAGCCCCTCTATCCGCTGGCGCAGGATGATTTGCGCGCTTGTGATCTGGCTTGTGCGATTGTCGGCCCATTCAGCCCGATCGGCAAGCGTCCCCGCGCTCACCACCCCGCCCAGCAGCATAGTGGCGACCATCGAGAGGATCGCCAGCGAGACGAGCAACTCGATGAGGGTGAAGCCCTGCTGTCCGCGGGGCGGAGCAAAAGAGGGAAAGGGTGAAGTCATGGCGCCAGCCTGAGCGTCTGGAGCGTAAAAGCTGCTTCCCTGGTGTCAGGAGAACGGATCGAGATGGAAACCTGCATCAGTGCGGCGGTATCATTGGGCTGCGCACCCTCGCCCCGGTAGCGGTCGATCTCTATGCGCCAGGGCAGGCCGTTGGCCGAGCCCTCCGTCACGCCGGGAGCCAGTGCGATGTCCGCACCCACCCGCGCCAGCACGGACTGGGCGATGAGCACAGCCTGACGCTGGCTGTCCAGCCGGGATGCCGCGCGCGCATGAGTCTGCATCGCCTGATAGGTGACACCCAGCATCGCCGCGATGATGGCGCAGGCAATCAGCACCTCCAGCAGCGCGATGCCGCGTTCGCCAGCCGGGGGCAGGTGCGCACTGTTCATCGGATCAGCCCGATCAACCCGGTATCGGCGGCGACGGCAATGATCGCGCGGCGTCCCGACGGTCCGTTCAGCAGGATGCGCCCGCCGCTGGAACTGCCGTCGCCATAGAAGGTGATCGGACCGCTATGCGCGCCCAAGCGGACGGATGGCTGCAAGCGCGTGGGGCGCGATCCGGAGGCAATGATCTCGCCGCCATCACCATCGAAGGAAATACGCGACGCCGCCCCGGTGCGCAGCGCGCCCGCCCGCGCATCCTCAAGCGTGGCCTGCACCGCCACTATTGAGGACTGCATCCGCCATAGTGACAGGGACTGCTCGACACGCGGAAAACCTATTCCTGCGACCAGCGCCGAAACCGCCACTACAACCAGAACCTCGATCAGCGTGAAGCCGTGTTCGGCGTAACGCCTCGGAAACTTGAAGCCCTGCTGCCGGTGCGGGTGCGCGGCTTCACCAATTGCCGACATCCCTGGCCTCTCCGGTCCCGCCTTCCGTGCCGTCTGACCCCAGGGTATAGACATCCACCTCGCCATGCTTGCCGGGCGAGAGGAAGCGATAGGGCTTGCCCCACGGGTCCGTTATCGCGGTGGCGTCGGGCAGATAGGGACCGTTCCAGTTGGGCACGGTGGCGGGCTGCTTCACCAACGCGGCCAGTCCTTCCTGCGCGGTCGGATAGCGGCCGGCATCCAGACGGAAAAGCTGGAGTGACGCGGCAATGTTCTTCACCTGCACCTGCGCGGTGCCACTGCGCGACGAACCGAGATATTTGATGACCTGCGGCCCGACGATCGCCGCCAGCAGGCCCATGATGGAAAGGACCACCAGCAGCTCCAGCAGGGTAAACCCGTTTTTCGCGCGTTTTATGTTCTTTTTCGTTAGTTTCATTGTCCAACCGCCAAATCGTTAAAGCCCAGAATAGCCGTCATAATTGACGCAATTATTGCAGCGACCGCGCCGCCCAGCCCGATCGTGATGGCGGGTGTGAGCAGCGCCACCAGTCGTTCGATCCGCCGCGTCACGTCTCGCTCCAGCACGTCTGCCAGCCGCTCCAGCATCATGCCGAGCTGCGATGTTTCCTCGCCTGTGCGGAAAAATCCGATGGCAATGCGCGGCAGCGCGCCAGTTCCGGCTATCAGCGGCGTCAGCGCCGCCCCCTCGCGCACCTGTGTCGCTACCTGTGCTATCTGCCCTGCGATCACGCCATTGGAGATGGAGCGACAGGACATCGCCAGCGCATCGGGAAGCGGCACCCCGCCTTCGATCAACCCGCCCAATGTGCGCGCAAGGCGCGATGCCTCGATGGTGCGCACCAGCAGGCCAAGCTGCGGCAGACGCAGTATGACCCTGTCCCGCGCCGCACGCGCCTGTGGCTGGCGGAGGAGATAGCGCAGGCCGATCGCCGCACCCACGACGAGTGCCGCAATCAGTAGGCCATGCTCGCGCAAGCCCCGGCTCGCCGCCATCAGCGCGCGGGATGATGCGGGGAGCTTGTCCTGCGCGGAGGCAAACAGACTTTCGAACTGTGGCACAACATAGAGCAGCATCATGAGGATCACAGCGCCAGCGAGCAGCATCAGCGCGGCGGGATAGATCATCGCGCCGCTTACCAGCCGACGCATCTCCTCCTGCTGTGCGAAGATGCGCGCGACACGGGCCAGCGCATCGCCGAGCCTGCCGTTGGCCTCGCCCGCCTCGATCACCGCTTGCGCGCTGGGAGGAAATAGCGCTGGCTGCTCCCTCATCGCCTGAGACAGGGGCGTGCCTTCGCGCACCTGCGCCAGCACGCGCCGGAAGGCTTCTTTTGCCTGTTGCTGCTCGATGGTGTCAAGGCCAAGAGCGAGCGCACGATCGAGTGGCAGGCCGGCGTTTAGCAGCACGCCCAGCTCGCCCAGCGCCTTGGCGATGTCTGCGCGCGTGCGTGCGTTGGCTTGGGTCTCTGGCGATGACGCCTGTGCGCCTACGCTTTCGCTGATTTCAACAGGAACCACGCCAAGCCCACGGATGCGTTGCAGCGCCTCGGCTTTGTCGCGCGCCTGTATTTCGCCGTTGTCGGCCTGCCCCTGCCGATTGACGGCCCGATATGCGAAATTTGCCATGCGCCGCGCCTTTAGCCCTCGTTCGCCACGCGCAACACTTCGGCAAGGCTGGTCTCACCCGATGCCGCCTTGGCGATGCCATCAGCGAGCAGGCTGTGCATTCCCGCTTTTCTCGCCTCATCAACCAGTTCGTGGCCGTCGGCGTTGCGAAGGATCATTCGTCCGATCGTGTCGGTGACGACGAGCAGCTCGTGCAGGGCCACGCGCCCTTTATAGCCGCTGCCACCACAAGCGTCGCAGCCTGCGCCCCGGAAAAGGTGCTCAGGCGAAACCATGCCTTCGTTGCTGGCGAGTGTCATCGCCGCCTCAAGGTCAGCTTCCGATGGTTTCCGGCAAATGCCACACAGGCGCCGCACCAGCCGCTGGGCCAGCACGCCGTTCAGCACGGAGCCGAGCAGAAACGGCTCTACACCCATATCGAGCAGGCGGCCAATCGCGCCTACGGCCGTGTTGGTATGCAGGGTCGAGAGGATGACATGGCCGGTCAACGCCGCCTGCACCGCAATCTGCGCGGTCTCTCCATCGCGAATTTCGCCCACCATCATCACATCCGGGTCTTGCCGGAGGAATGAACGCAGCGCGCTGCTGAATGTGAAGCCGATACCGGGGTTCACCTGCGTCTGGATCACACCGGGCAAGCGATATTCGATGGGGTCTTCCACGGTGAGCAGCTTGCGCCCGCGCTCATTGAGCTCGGCCAGCGCGGCGTAAAGCGTCGTCGTCTTGCCGCTGCCGGTAGGGCCGGTGACGAGCACGATGCCATGCGGGCGATGGAGGGCGCGCCGAAACCCTTCCGCTAGCGCAGAATCAAAGCCCAGGGTGGCAAAATCGAGCGCGAGATTGGAGCGATCGAGAACGCGCAGCACCACGCTCTCGCCATGAATAGATGGAGCTGTGGCGACACGCAGATCAATCTCGTGCCCGCGCACGGCAAGGCGCAGCCTCCCGTCCTGCGGCAGGCGGCGTTCGGCGATATTGAGCCCTGCCATCACCTTGATGCGCGAAACCAGCGGCGCGCGCATGGCGGCCGGAAGGGCGGGGCGATCCTGCAATACGCCATCCATGCGATACCGGATGGCGAGACGATCATCGGTCGGCTCGATATGAATGTCGGAGGCGCGGGCGTCGACAGCGTCGGCGATCAGACGGTTGACGGCGCGGATGACCGGCGCGTCGCTCACCAGATCCTTCATTCGTTCGAGGTCGTCCTCGTCGATGCTGCCGTCAGAGTCGGTTTCCGGTGCGCTGCCGCCGTAGAGCCGCTCGATCGTCGCGTCGATGTCACTGGGCAGGGCTATAACGACCCGGACCGGCTTACCGAAGGCAAAACGCATTGCCTCGGTCCCGAATTTTTCCAGCGGATTGGCCTGTGCGATTGTCAGCCACTGGTCATCGAGCGCGATCGGGATCATCCGCATGTCATGCAAAAAATCTGCGGATAGCAGGCGTTCGCCTACGGGTTCCGCAGGCATGTCGGCGGCAGAAAGCATCGGGATGCCTGTCGCGCGTGCAAACATATGCGCCAGCGCGCTTTCGGAGGCGATGCCGAGGCGGGTGATGACCGCCTCCAGCCGCTCGCCGCTTTCCAGCCCCACCAGACGGGCGCGGGACAGCGCCTCTTCGCTCAACACATTCTCGGTAATCAGCAGCCGTTCGAGAGTCTCGTCACTTGCACCCGGCATGGATGAAAGCCGGGTTGCCTGCGGCCTGACTACCTTGTTGACTAAGGCCATAATCCCCGATCCGCCCTACCCAGAGAATCACCGGCCTCTCAGCGCGAAGGGCCATGAACATACTCTCGCTATTGGCGTGTAGTATGTCATTTTTGTGAAATACTTGTTTCAACTTGGCGTCAGTAATATTTCTGTCTCAAAATTAAACAGCGTGCAGGATGATTACATCAAACTTTCTTCACGACATCATGAATCCGTCATTTTTCATACCTAATAGTTCGCTCGCCAAAGGGTGATCGGCAGGATTCGGAAAAGGGCCGTCGTTGTAATTACTGAATTCCGTCAATCTCTCTTGGTGTGTCAGTCCATAATCACGGCATTTTTAAGGGGCGCTGGTTAGCAGAAGTATTCATACGCGGTTCGGAGCCTTCCCGGCTTACCGAAGCGGGTCTGTGCGTCTGTTGTCCGGGGTCTGTAACCGGAAGGAACGCAATATCATGTTAAAGAATATCATCACGCTCGCGGGTTCGACCGCGATTGCGCTGGTCGGTTCGGCCAACGCTTTCGCCGCCGATAACATCATCCCGGCGGCAGAGCTGCGCGGCAATGGCGCTTCGGGCGTCGCTGTCATCGTCGCCGAGTCGCTGAACTGCTTCGGCAACGCCACCAACAATCCGATCGGTTTTGGCAACGGCACCACCGGTGCGGTCGCCGATCACCTCTATCAGCCGGTTTCGCCGACCACTGGCAACCCGGTCTATGACTGCGCCGTGAAGTCGGTTCAGGACAATGTCGAGGGTTATTACATCCCGACCGGTTCGGGCGCGGGCCAGGCCCACTGGCCCAACAAGAATGTGCCGACCGGCCACACGACCACCACGTTAGGGCCACCGTGTCAAACCCACCACGCCTCGGCCGAAACGCCGCACAGGC
>CAZLTO010000003.1:0-20494 GCA_964562475.1 uncultured Sphingobium sp.
CATCCTGCTCGACACCGCACCGATTCTGCCGGTGGCCGAGGGACGCGAGCTGGCGCCCCTCGCCGATGTCGTGCTGCTCGCCGGGCGCTGGCGCCATACTTCGGAGAAGGCGCTCGCCACCGCCCTCGAGTTGCTCCCCCCCGCCACGCGCGCGGTGGCGGGCGTCATATTGTCCCGCATCAACATGAAACAACTAGGCCGATTTACCAGAGAGGACGCCGGGGCTTTCTATCATTCCTACAAGGACTATTATCATGCCTAGAATCATCGATTTTCCGAACCGCATGGATAGACAGCCGCGCGTCGCGATCATTCACTACTGGCTTGTCACGATGCGCGGCGGAGAGCGGGTGCTAGAACGGTTGCTGAAGCTGTTTCCGCAAGCGGACATCTATACCCATGTCTATGATCCCTCGGCCGTTTCGGATGCGATCCGCACCGCCAACGTGCGCACTACCTTCATCCAGCGCCTGCCGCGCGCAACGCAGCGGTACAAATCCTACCTGCCGCTGATGCCCTTCGCTCTGGAGGAACTGGACCTTTCCGGTTACGATTTGGTCATCAGCAGCGAGAGCGGCCCGGCCAAGGGCGTACTCGCCCCGCCCGATGCCACACATATCTGCTATTGCCATTCGCCGATGCGCTATCTGTGGGATCATTATCAGCAATATCGTGAAACGGCTGGCATGGTAGGCCGCGCCACCATGTCCACCATATTCCCCGGCATGCGGACGTGGGACATGACTTCGGCGCAGCGGCTGGACCATGTTTTCGCCAACTCGCGCTTCATCCAGTCGCGGATTCGCCGTGCCTGGGGCCGCGGATCGAGCGTGCTGCATCCGCCGGTGCCGGTGGAACGCTATGCTCCCACAAACAATGTCAGCGCGGAATATCTCTGGGTTGGCCAGATGACCGCATATAAACGGCCGGACATCGCGCTCGACGCATTCAACCGCCTCGGCCTGCCCCTCCTGATGGTGGGCGATGGCGAGATGCTGCCGGAGTTGCGCCGCCGAGCCATGCCGAATATCCGTTTTGCGCGGCATCTCGATTATGGCTCGTTGCGTAATGCCTATGCGCAGGCGCAAGCGCTGATCTTCACTGCGGAGGAAGACTTCGGTATCGTGCCGGTGGAAGCAAACGCATCTGGCCGCCCGGTGATCGGCTATGGCAAGGGCGGGCTGCTCGACACGGTGGTTCCCGATGAAACGGGCCTCTATTTCACGGAGCAAAGTGCGGACTCCCTCATGGAGGCAGTGCAGGGCTATCAACGCTGGGTGCGGCATTTCGACCCGATGGACGCCGTACACAATGCCCGCAGGTTCGCGCCGGAGATGTTCGATCATGGCTTCCTCAGCAAGGTCGCCGAATTGAGACCAGACCTCCCCGTCAGGCTACCGGTAATGCCTAACGACGCGTCTCTTCCTGCTCTGGTCGGCGAACCCGTCCTGTCTTACGCCTGATCGCGCAAGGGACAGGCTTGGTCCATGAGTCTGACGCTTTTCGGCATCATCATTATTCTGATGGGCTTACTGCTGCTGCTGCGCTCCGGCATGGCGGCGATGCTGGCGTTTGTGATGATCTCCACCCTGTTCGGCGGTTCAGCGGCAATCGCGCTGCCCGCACTGGGCGGGTCGACCATCCCGCCCGCCAATCTGGCGCTGTTGTTCCTGATCCTGCGCGCAACCCTGCCTGGCCCCATGCAGATGGAGCGGCTGGGCGAAGGTCTGCGCGCTAACGGATTCCTCATAGTTTTCGCGCTTTACGGGACGGTTTCCGCCTTCATCCTGCCGCGCCTGTTCGCAGGCGCCCTCGCTGTTACACCGCTGCGCCCCGGCGCAGTCAGGCAGCTTTACGAAGCGGCGCCGCTGCATTTCAGTTCCCAGAACATCACGACCGCCGTCTATCTGATGGGTACGCTGATCGCCGGGCTGGGAGCGACCATCGGCGCGGCGCGTCCGGGCAGCGCCCCTGTCATCGTTCGCACGGGTATTGCCATTGCGATTGCCCATGCCATGCTAGGCTTCCTCAGTATCGCAGTGGCGGGAACGTCACTCGACGCCATCGTCGAGTTTTTCCGTAACGGCCATTATGCCCAGCTCGATCAGAGCATTGCTGGCCTCAACCGCATGAACGGCATCTGGCCGGAGGCATCGGGCTTTGCCGCCTATGGCAGCGCGTGGATGATCTTCATGACCGAGTTGTGGCTGCGCGACATCGAGCGCCGTAAAACAGGTTTTGCCGCCCTGCTTTTGGCGTCCGCGCTGCTCATCTCCACATCTTCGACCGCGTATGTCACACTGGGGGGATATAGCGCGGTGCTGCTCCTGCGCTTAGCCCTGTTGCCTGGCAGCATCACCCTTGGGAAGGCACTGACGCTGTCAGCGGTTAGTTTCGTGGCAGGCGTTACCGTGCTTGCCGCCATTACTTTCGATGCACAGGCTCTGGATCAATTCGCACACATCCTCTCCGTCATGACCGTGGAGAAGACCGAAAGCTATTCCGGCATGCAGCGCCTCTATTGGGCGATGCAGGGGCTGGACGCCTTTACCGTAACCGCGGGCCTGGGCATCGGCGCAGGCAGCTTTCGCTCGTCAAGCCTCTTCCTGGCAATAATCGGTTCGATGGGCGTGATCGGCATCGTCAGCTTCATCGGCCATGTGATGCGCGCGTTCCTGCCTTTGCGGGGTTCAACATATACAGGCCAGATTTCCGGAGCGACCGCCGTTGGCGCAGCGGCGAGCTGGACAGCACTGCTGATGTTGATGCCCGCCGCTGTAGCCTCGCCTTCGCCCGATCCCGGCGTCATGTGGGCGGTTTTCTCCGGTCTGGCGCTTGGCCTGCGTGCGCGGACGGCTGCGATGCCCGACCCATCCCGGCCCGCGCACGGCACACGAACGCTCAAGCCTGTGTGGAATACGGCATGATTATTTCGGACGACCACAGGCTTGTCTTTGTGCATATCCCCAAATGTGCGGGCGTTTCCGTGAAGGCGCCGCTACGCATCATTGACAGTTCGGCAGGCGCATTCTCCCGCATCGGCGATCACGCGGCGCTAGGCCGCATCCATTACGCGCATATAGTCCTGCGCGATCTGGCGGATCATTTCCCACAGGAGTGGGACAAGCTGCGAGCCTATAATTCATTCGCCGTGGTGCGCGACCCGGCGGAGCGGTTCGTCTCCGCGATGTTCCAGCGACTGCGCGAGTTCAAAGGCATGGCGCAGTCCACCATTACGCCAGCATTGATCGAAGAAGAAGCCGACGAGGTGATCCGTGCGCTGGAGGCCACGCCAGACAGGCTGCCACTGGAGCTGGTGCATTTTAATCGGCAAGCTGACTATCTCTTTCTGGATGGCGCGCAGGTCGTCAGGCGCATCTTCCCGATTGAGCATATGGACGCCATTATCGCGCATATCGCCCGTGAGACGGGCATAAAGGTATCTGAAGAAAAGAAGAACCGCTCAACCGAGTTCCGGTTCGGCGCGGTCAGACCGATCATCCGCACATTACGCAAGCCCTATGCCGCGCTGGTTCCCTATGCCGCGCGCAACCACCTGCGCGCGAAGATGAGCAAGGCCGGGCTTTACACGGACGCGAAGAAGCCCGCGATGCTGCGCCCCGATGGCAGGGTGGAAGGCTTCATCCGTGCGTTTTACGCCGAGGACAGCGATATCCATGCCGCCAGCCTTGCCCGATAGACACGCATCCACCCTGCGTCTTGCCGTCGTAGTGGCCAGCCTTGGTCGGCCGGATACGCTCGCTGAGTTGCTGCAGGAGCTGCAACGGCAGAGCCAGCCGCCGGAGCATATCATCCTCTCCGTCACCTGCGCGGCGGACCTGCCGCCTGCCTCCGCGATCAGCGAGGGTGTAATGGTGCTTATCGGCCCCAAGGGGTCCTGCGCGCAACGCAATCTTGGCATCGAGCGACTGCCCGACCCCTGCGATATCGTGCTGTTCTGCGACGATGACTATGTCCCGTCCCGTTTCATGGCGGAGCGACTGCGCGCCTTCTTTGCCGCCAATGGCGATGTGGTGGGCGCGTCCGGGCGTTTGCTGGCGGACGGCATACACGGCCCCGGCATCTCAGCCAGCTTCGCCCAGCGCATCGTTAGCGCCCATGACAGCGAACCGGCTCCCCCGCTCAGTCCCCGCAAGGACCGCTACGGCCTCTATGGCTGCAACATGGCCTTTCGCCGCGAGGTCATCGGCGAAACCCGCTTTGACGAGCGCCTGCCGCTCTATGGCTGGCAGGAGGACATCGACTTTTCGGCGCAGATCGCCCGACATGGCCGCATCGTCTCCACCCATGCCTTTGCGGGGGTGCATCGCGGCGTCAAGGCTGGGCGCTCATCGGGCGTGCGCGTGGGCTATTCCCAAGTGGTGAATCCGGTTTACCTCAGCCGCAAGGGCACCATGCGCACAAAATATGCCCGGCGGATTATACTGCGAAACATAGTGTCCAATCTGTGCCGCATCATCAACCCAGAACCCTGGGTTGATCGCTGGGGCAGGGTGCGCGGCAACTGGATGGGCCTGTTCGATCTCGCGCGCGGGCGGATCACGCCGGAGCGGATTGTGCACCTATGAGACAGCGGGCCAGTCAAGCGCTATATTGCGGGCGCGGGCGGTAAGCATATGCTTCCAGTAAACCGCGAGGTTGCGCGCCCGCATCTTCACAGGGCTTTGCAACGTGACGGCGCGCGCCAGCCCCAGCGCGGGCGGCAGCATCGCGCCACGCCCGTTCACGGCGCGGTTGTCTTCCCCTATCCCCCCATAAGGCAGGCAGGGCAGCCATTTGGCACCGAAGCGCTCCAATACACCGTCAATGTCATCCTCATAGCGCCTGCCAGCGACAAAGCCGTTGTCCGCCTTGCGTCCGCCCACCCGCTGCGTATGGACAACCGGCACGGCGTCTATCACGGCAAGGTCGTGCGGGTTTTCCCACACCAGATTGCTCCAGATAATATCAATGCCGCTCTCATAGCCCAACTCGAACAGCGGAATGAGGCGTTCGAGAACATCGGCTCGAAAAATCGGGCACATCATCTCGACATAGCTTATATAGCGCAGCAGAAAGCCGGGGTGCCGCAGCAGCGCGGCATAGGTAAAATGGCTCTCAGGCGTCAGCGCTGGCTGCGCGATCTTAGGTCCATGCGCCTGAACGATACCGAACAGGCGGGTAAGGCCCATGCTGTCGATCAGCAGATCATCATCGAACAGCGCAACATAATCATAACGCGAGAGCAGCGCCCGGTGCTCCCGCAGCAGCGCGCCATAGCCCGCGACCTTGGAACCGGGGCGCACCTCGAACATGATCCCGTCACCCTCAGGTGCAACGACGGCTGGGTCGTAAGCCGAGAGCAGCACATCGAAAGCGCGCGGTGCGCCCGGATCACCCAGCCATTGCGAATGCAGACTGCGCGGCCCGATGCGGGATATCAGCAATGTGCGCGCGTTCGTCATGCCATCCAGTCATTTGTTGCGAACAGATCGTTACTGATCCCCTATAACGAAATTTCCGTGACACAGCGTCAATCAAAGAAGTGCCGCGCCTGATGCCTATTCCCAAGCTCCCGCTTCAGTTGCTCGGCCTGTCTCACGCCTATCATCTTGCCTGGTGGCGAAGGACGCTGAAGCGGCGTTCTATCCTTACGCCATGGCACGAGCGACATCAGGCGATCTTCGTTCATATTCCCAAGACGGCGGGTACAAGCGTCCTCGCCGCACTGGGCGCTGACCCCGTGTTCGACACACACGCTCCGGCTCAGATATATCACAATGTCTATCCTGCGCTTTTCGCGCGCGCCAGACGCTTTGCCTTTGTACGCAACCCATGGGATCGCTTTGCCTCGTCCTTTCACTTCATGAAAAGCGGCACGGACTGGCCCATGCAGCAGCAGTGGGCGCGGCGGCATATCGGCGACCTTGATTTTGCGGCGTTCACGCACCGGATAGGCCGCGACGCGCTATTCCGCGTGCATGTAATGGCCGAGCGCTTCTTCTGGCCGCAGGGCTTCTGGCTAGGGGCTGAAAGCGCGCGCCTCGTTCATGATCTTTATCGTTTCGAGGAGATAGACACGGCGATGACAACGCTGTGCGCCCGATTGGGAATCGAACCGCCCACCCAGACGCCGCATCTGCGCAAAGCTGCCAAAGCCGATTTTCGTTCGCTATATGATGAGGAAATGGTTGCCATCGTCGGCAAACTCTATCGCGCTGACATCGCCCGGCTGGGATACAGCTTCCAGTGAGCAGACGCCTGCTCTCCTCCTCATTATGGTCTATCGCGGGCAACGGCGCGCAATATATTGTCGTATTTTTCCTGCTGGTCTATCTCGCCCATATCCTCTCGCCGCGAGACTTTGGTCTGATGGCGACAGTATCCATCGGGCTGGACCTCGGCACGCGCATCGCCCGCTGGGGACAGGTGGAACTGCTTCAGCAACAGCGATACCGGACCGATGCCGCACGCAACCAGTCACTGCGCCTGTCGCTGGGAATAGCCATCGGGTGCTGTATTCTCTCTCTCGCACTGGCGAGGCCGATGGGCGCCTACTTCAGCTCATCCGAGCTGGAAGTGATGATCTATCTCTGTGCACCCGTCTTTCTCTTTACCGCCACCGGCTCCACCGCCGAGGCGGTGCTACGCAGTGAGTTCCGGTTCAACCTGCTGGCCTATCGCAGCACGGTGGCGACGCTGATCGGCGCGGCAGCTGCAATTCTGATGGCGAATATGGGCTATGGCGCACTAACCCTCGCGGTGCAGCGGCTGGTGCAGGCGATGGTTTCCGGCCTATGGATCTGGACTGCGGTGGATTGGCGTCCCAGCCTCGGTCGCCAAACCCCGTGGGACCGAACCCTGGTGAAAGAAGGCGCGCACGTGATGGCGGGCACGCTGATGCCGGTTGCCGTGCCACGCACGATAGACCTGTTTGTCGGCCTTTTCATGGGTCCGGTGATGCTGGGCCTGATGCGGGTCGCCTTTCGCATCAACGAGTTTGTGGGACAACTGGTGGTGATGCCGCTGGTCAGCGTGGCCAATGCAGAGCTGTCTCACACTGCGCATGACCGGCAAGGAATGCGCCGTTCCTATCTGCGGCTGACACAGGCGAGTGCGCTGCTGATGTGTCCTCCGCTGATCGGACTCACGCTTGTGGCGGACGAAGCGATCCCGTTCATCTTCGGCAAGCAATGGGTGGACGCCGTTCCGTTTGTCGAGATTATCGGGTTGCTCGCCCTCGTTGCGCCGATCAATTATTATTTCGCGCCAGCGATGATCGCATTGAGCCACAGCCGTGCCGTGGTGCGCCAAGGGTTCTTGCAACTGGTACTCGGCGCGGGGCTGGCGCTGATCGCCGCGCAGATTTCGCTGGTGGCGATAGCATGGGCGCATGTAGTGCGCGGCGTTGTAGTGGGCATATACAATATGCTGGATTTGCACAGGCATATGGGCCTGACGATCCGATCGCTCATGCGCTCGATGGCGGTGCCCTGGCTCTCCACAGGGGCGATGGCGGCGGCGATCACGGCCGCGCGGGCGGGGTTACCGCTGGAGCATCTCATCGCCCCGGTCCGGCTGTTGGCGCTGATGGGTATCGGAGGGGCAGGCTATGCCTGTGCGTTGCTGTTGATCGCGCGGCTGGGACTATGGCCGGATCATGCTCCGATCTTGCGGCAGATTCTGCGAACGAAAGCTATAGCTCCTCAATCGGCGTGCTGAACCTGATCCGCTCCACCATCCCGCCCGGAAGGCGCACATAGCGCAGGCGCGGCATCCCCTGCGCCGAGGATACGTATGCGGCGACGCAGCGGCTGTGCGCTACCGCTCTGCTGCGCGGCATAGATAATGTCCACCGCCCCTGCTCCTTCCAGCGGGATCAGCGGAGCGCGCACCTGCCCCTTCACAAGTGCTGAAAACAGCAGCTTGCCCTGCGCGACGATGCGCACCGATTGGGGCCGAGCCGGTCGTGTTTCAAAACAGGCTGACAGGAAAGCGCGCTCCCTGCCCGACGGCCTATATCGTTCGATCAGCATCGGCGCTGCACCAAGCGCCGGGCGGGCGGTCGTCACCACGGCACCCATAACCCGAAAATTGGGCATGTTTCGCGCACCTATATGGGGGGTCCAGTTCCAGTCCACCCAGCCGAGCGGTTGCTCCGCCCTCTGGCCCTGCGAGAGATGATAGGACCACCCCGCCCCGGCGAAATCGGTAAGAGTATCCGCGATAACATGCCGCTCACCGAGGCTAAATCCACCTGGCGCATCGACAATCACCGGTTCCTCGCCAAGACGTTCCGGCGGTGATATGGCGCGCCCGCGCGCATCCCATGCCTGTGCCGCGCCGTTCCAGAGAATCGCCCGTCCCGCCCCCCATATCACATAGGGACCGTTGCCAAAACGATAGACGAAGCTCAGCGGATCGCCGCCCGCTTCAACCCGGCGCGCGTCTCCGGCGGGCAGGAGCCGGGTCTGCACGGCGCGAAACATAGCGAGCGCGGGCTTGGGCGTTCTGTTCTTGAACAGGCCCATATTGGGGTAATAGGGTTCATCGCGCAGCGCATACCAATGCGCTTCTGCAATCCCAATAGCAGACATCAGTGTGATGACCTTGAGCGCGTGGGGCGGCGCCGCATCCGGCGTAGGATAATAATAGCCGAACTCGCTGGCCCAGACAGGCTTCTCTCCGCCATGCCGCGCCATCGACTGGCGCAGGCGCGCGATCTGGGCGGGAAGCTGCTCCGGCACAGTCAGATAGGGATGCACCACCACACCATCCACCAGCGGCAACAGCCCGGCACCGAACAGCCGGTCGAAGAAGCCCGTTGCTACGGAGAGACTGGAGCCAGAGAGCAGCCGGATCCTTGGGTGCCGCTGTTTAACCGCATCACGCACCTCCCGCACAATGGCGATGTAGGACTGCGGCATTTGTCCGGTCATCCGGCCTTTAAATGCATGGCCGTTGATCTCGTTGCCGATCTCGAAGGTGGTGACGCAGGGAAAACGCTCCGCCACCGCCGCCGCAAAGGCCGCGAAGGCGCGCCGCCCCTTAAATGAATAGACGCTCTCGCCGCCGTCATAAACCTTGTTGCGCGGAGTGAGCGTCAGGAGCACCGGAAGCCTGGCGTCGCAGGCGTGACGGATAAAGCCGCTGTTTATCTCCGTAAAATCATAAACCCCCGGCGCGCGCTCTACCTTGCCCCAGGCAATCGTATCGCGGATGCCCTGTGCACGCGCGGCCGCCACATCCTCGAACGCAACGCGCGGCCAGCCCTGATCGAAATGGGTATTGACGCCCAGACGCATCGACCCTGATGCCGCACTGGGCGCGCACAGGATCAGGCAGGCAAACGCCAGAGCCTTCCTCATCCTCAGGCAGCGCCCAGCATATCAAGAAGCAGGGCGCGCCAGCCCTTGTGAAAATGCGCGATGTCGAAGCGCTCGATCGTCACCTCAAGCTTCGCCAGCCGCTCCCGCCGCTCCTCCTGCTCCATATCGACCAGCGCCGCCATGCGTTCGGCGATTTCATTCAGATCATCCGGGTCTGCTTCCAGAGCGCCCTCTCCCGCTACCTCGCGCAGCACCCCGCCCCGGCTGACCAGCGGAATGAGCCGATGCCGCACCGCCTCGCCCACCGGCATACCAAAGCCCTCAAGCAGGCTCATCAGCACGAAGCCGGTCGCCTGCGAATAGAGCCACCGCAATTCGGCATCCGAAACATAGGAGAGCAGATGAACGCCGGGCGTGCGCGCCGCAAGATCGGCGACTTCTTCATAACCCGGCTCCCGTCCGCCGCAGATCACATAGCGCATGCCCCGCTCGGCAAGACCGCTGCGCGCATAGGCGGCGATGGAAAGCGCCTGGTTCTTGCGACTGCCCACACTGCCAACCGTGAGCAGGAAGGGCGGCTCCAGACCCGCGACCGCCATCGCCTCGCCCACCCCGATGCCTGGACGGATCGGCGGATGGATGATCCGGCTGCTGTGCGGAATAGCGCCGGGGTAAAGCTGCTCGAACTCCTTGCGGCTCGTCTGGCTGACAAAAATGAGGTGCGGGCCGACCCGTGCAATCTCGTCGTATATTTGCCCATAGATGGCGCAGACATCGGGTGGGAACAGCGCGGGGTGCGTAAGTGGGCCAAGATCGTGAATCAACACCGCATCGACAGGGCGCAGCACCGTCGTAGGCACGGTGAACGGATCGAGATGGAGCAACGGGCGTTTCGGCGTTCTGCGCGGCAACCAGCCCAAAGGTCCACCCAGCGTCTTGCCGAGAATCTGCCAGTGCTGGAGTCTGCCCATCACCCGGCCATGAAACCCGTCAAGGGGCCGTTCTGCCGTCCGCCACCAGTAATAGGTCCGGCCTAAGGGCAGGTCAGAGAAGGAGAGCAACTCCTCCCCGATGAAATATTTGCCGGTACGATTATGAATGGCCAGCGAAAAATCGACATCCACCTTTTGCCTCGCCTCCGGGCGCAGTGGCGGCATCTCCAGCTCCGGCGGGATGGCGATCCGGCGGACTTCCGGTTCGTTCAGCGCAAGGGCGGCACCCTCATTCACCCTGTTGACCTCGTTCATGATGCCTCCATGCGGCTGAGGCGCATCCCGCCGACCCGCCCGGCACCCGCGCGTCTGCCGAACAGGCGCATCAGCGGCCCCTCGAACCAGCGGTAGGACACCCAAGCGAGCAGGATAGCAAACGCACTGCCCAGGACGAACTGAAGGATATGGGCGATAGTGCTGCCCCCACGCACACTCAGCCCACCCGCGGTGAGCAGCAGCGTTGCCGCCTTAAGCGCCAGTTGATGATAGACATATCCGCCATAGCTGATGCGACCGTTCCATTGCAGTGGCCGCACACGCAGAATTGGAGTTACCCAGCTTTGACCGCTCGCCGCCAGCGCGACAACCCCCGTCATCGCCATTGCCAAAGCACTATAGAGGAAGGTTTCCCGATGCTCGCCAATCAGGATGCCGGAGATAACATTCCGGGTCATGTCCAGACCGCTTTGCCCGCGCAGTAAATGGTTCACGCCAAAATAGGCGGCCATATAAAGGCCCAGCGCAACGCCGCCGCAGAGGAACAGCGGCATGGCAATCCGCTCCAGCCGTCCGCGCCCGTCCAGCCTCGCAAAGGCCAACAACCCACCCATGGCGAAACTGTCGAAATGCAAAACCGGCGCCGCATAAACCGCAAAAGCGGCATCCAGAGGTTGCCAGCCATCTGCAAGGAGCCGTTCCGCAGTCAAATATCGTCCGAGGGGACAGAGCGCCAGAAGCGCGATCAGTAAGACGCACGTCGTCCGCCTGGGCAACAGGCACAAGGCCAGCCCATACAGCAGGTAAAACTGCATCTCGACCGAAAGCGTCCATAAGTGGCCGCTCGGCCAGCCCGCTATCCGGCCTTCTCCGCCTATCAGCGCGAGATTATTGAAAAAGAACGCGAGGCTGGCGAGGCTATATCCGTCCTGCGCCATGCCGAGCGATAGCGCTATGGCAAGACCGAGCAGGCAATAGCCATAATAGACCGGTAGTATGCGCACCGCGCGGCGACGCATGAAGGCTGAGAATTCCGATAGCCCGCGCTTTTCTACTGCATCGTGGCTCAGCACGGAAAGTGTGACAACATAGCCGGAAATGACATAGAACAGCCACACCCCCACCCAGCCCATCGGCAGGATATGCGTGTGCAGCGCAATCACACCAAGCATAGCGAAACAGCGCAGCGCATCCACTTCGCCAGATCGCGCGATGCTATGTCCACTGGTCATATACGCGTGTGCCTGTGCCATAATCTTAGAGTCATACGACTCCGGTTATGCCCGTCGGATTGCAGATTGATGGCATAGACGCGATTTTCACTGCCCCGGTTTCGCATAATCGCAATGAAAGCCGTTTACGCGCTCTCATCATGGGAACCATGGGGGCGCTCAAGGCACGATTTGATCCACTGATTGAGCAGGTGGGTGCTACGCTGTTTGGCGTCGATCAATATGCCGATATTTTCGAGAAGATCGCCCTTGCGCGTGGACCGGAGAGGCTGTTGCGCAGCCTTGCACACCGCCGCCTCGCACCTGATGTCGCCGCCGCGCGCCTGCTGTTCATCCATGTACCCAAGAACGGCGGCACCTCGGTCAAGCGGTCGCTATATGCAAGTGATCCCGGCCATGCCAGCCTGCGATATTATCGGCTTTTTTTTCCGAATCACCTCGAACGTGCGGAATCTTTCGCCATCTTGCGTGAACCGACCGAACGTTTCCTCTCGGGCTATGATTTTCTGAGAAACGGCGGGGGAGGCGATGTGCGGATACAGGCGCGACCGATGCGCCGGATGCAGCATATACGCAGCATTGACGATTTCCTCGACTTCCTTGAAGCAGCGAAGGGCGACTGGTTGAAAGTAGATACCTTCGCCCGCCCGCAACACTGGTATATCACGGATCGGGCAGGGTTCGTCCGGGTGCGTCACCTCTGGCTTCTGGAGGAAGCGGGCGAACGTCTGTCTGCCTTCCTCGCCAGATATGATGTGCCCGGCCTGCCCCACGCCAACCGCACCCAGCGCGAACAGCGCACCCTTTCCGCCGGGCAGCGGCTGAGGCTGGAGCGGCTCTATGCGGAGGATTTCGCCCTGTATGCCGATCTTAAGGCACGGGGCGGATATTCCGACATGATGACGGGGCTGTCGGTAAGAGCATCCAGTCGGCGCGTCACATCTGCCTCCACCGCATCATAGTCGATCCCTTCCACTATCCGCGCTGGCGTGGGCCGCAGATCGGGAAAGGAAATGCCGAACCTGTCCATCACCCTCTGGCGCAGGGCGGCATCTTCGCACAGCCGGGTCAGGGAAAAGGACAGAGATTCAATGGTTGCGCCTGCCCGATAGCTGACCAGCCAACTCAGGTAAAACAGCGCATAGCACTGCTCCGCTCCCAGCCGTTCGGCGAGCGGGCGAACCAACCGGTAGCGATCTCGCGTGCGGCGGTCTGGCAGCAGTTTCGCGAGCCGCAGGCGCAACGCCTGGAGCACCTGCGGCGCCAGCGATGCAGCCAGCCCGGCATAGCGGGCAGAGAAGCCGAGCTGAAGCAGCGTACCCGCCATGAAATAATCATTGTCCGGCCAGCCATAGGACGCAAACTGCTCTCGCGGATCGCGCCAGAGGTATAACCCTTGCCCGCCGAGCAGGGCGCGCAACCGCGCGGTCTGTGTACCGGATCGGCAAAAACCGAGAAAGGCGATCTTCTCCTCCGCCTGTGCTGTGCGCGCAAGCGCCAACAAAAATTCGGCAGCAGCGTCCGATCCTTCATTATACACATTGCGGACCGCCATATCAGGCGCATGAAGCGCGCGTAGCGGCTGACCACTGAGCGGGTCCGCCCGTTCATAGGTGCCGAAATATCCCCCTTCCAGCTCTGGGTGGCGCAGACCGCGCTTCCTGCTGCGGTCCCGCTCCCGCGCGGCGGTGGGCTTGCGGCCCACGCCTTCATGGCATGGCTCATAGAACAGCAAATACCTGCCCGACTGCGCGAAGCGGCTGGCAAGATAAGTGCTGCCCGATCGCCACATCGCATCGGCGAACACTACAGGCGTGGCGGGATCAGTCATGGGGCTGCCCGGCAATGATCTCCAGCAGGCGCTCCGCCGCCCGCGCCCATGTGAAGGGCTGTGCACGCTCCACACCCAGCGCAGAATAATGCGCGCGCAGGGCCGGGTCATCGGCGAGCGCGCGCAGATGAGAAACCCACGCCTCCTCGTCATCGGGGTTGGCATGAAGCGCCGCGTCGCCGCAGACTTCCGGCAGGGCGCCGCACGGGGCGATCACCGCAGGACAACCCAGCAGCATCGCCTCCAGCGGCGGTAGGCCAAAGCCCTCGGTACGGGAAGGAAATGCAATACAGAGTGCCGCTTCATATAGCGCGCGCAGTTCTCCGTCGCTGATACGACCAGTCAGTATGGCATTGGCGGGGAGCATGATGCCATTCGCCACAAATGCCTCACGCCTTGTTCCACCAACCAGCACCAGCTTCAGCCCTGCCAGCCGCTGCCGCGCAAAGGCGCGAGCGAGCAGCGCGATATTCTTGTGCGCCTGCGTGGCGGCCAGTGCGACGACATAACGCCCCGGATCAAGCCCCAGCCGGGCGACTATGCCCTGCTCCGCCTCAACACGCAGGATATGGTCCACCCCGTTATGCACAACACCGATCCGCTCGGCATCGCACACGCCATATTGCGCAATTTCATTTCGTGAATGGTCCGAGACAGTGAGAATGCGCCGGTTTCTGCCCCCCAATATTGGCTGGATGCCCTTATACCATAGCCGGAAGGGGCGGGAATAGGACTCCGGCGTCGCGTAAACCTGTGCATCATGGATCATCGTCATCGCATTAGCGCGCAGCACGGGGCCGATATTGCAGAGGTTGAGCAACAGGCGTTCGGGATCGCGCCAAGGGATGGATAGCTGCTCCCACGGGATATGCCGCAGTGGCCTGATGACCCGCACCGGAAAATCGAATGCCCGCGCCGCCGCTTCAGCATCGGCAGGCACCCATAGCTGAATATCAAGCCTGCCGGGGTTTTCCCGCGCGATTGCGGCGAGCGCGTGCGTCAGTTCCGCCGCAACGCGGTGCACGCCGGTCGGCAGCGCGGCGAGGAACTTGCCGTTGATCGCCAGGGGAGGCAGCGCAGCCATATTTACCCCAGCCCCAGGGCGCGTGAAGTGGTGATCCGACGCGCTGTAGCATAGACAATGAGCGGTGCCAGTAACCCGGTGAGGCCGCAGGCTGCGAGCAGCACCAGAGCGTCTGCACCGGGCCAGAGTCTGCTCAATAGGATGCGCGCACCCGCAATGAACAGCACATGCAACACGAAGATCGCCATTGTCCGGCGACCAAGATAGGCGAGCATCTTCGCCACGCTGCCCGGGATCAGGAAAACGCACCCCATGAAGGCTACCAGCGCCGCCACTGCTACGGGCAGGATGGGCAGGCTCCATGCCTTGACGCTGATTTCATAGGATTTGAGTTGATAAAAGTCCGCTCCGTTGGCTTCGATAACGAGATGTATGGCGCATCCAACCGCCACTACCGTTCCTATCAGGATCAGCACTATCAGCCATATCCGCCCGCTCAGCCACTGGCGTGCGCGCTCTCCCCCATCAACGCCGATCCATACGCCCGCAGCGTAAAAAAGCCCGTGCACCATCAATAGCCGCAGCATTGTGGGGGGAACATAAGGCTGCACCAGTGCCGCAATGAGCAGTTTGGCACCGAGCGCAACCAGGAAAAAATTTCGCGCGCCAATCCGTGGCACCAGAACCAGCGCGGCCATATGCATCAGGAACAACACATAGAGATACCAGAATTGCGAGATCGTCGCCCAGGGCAGATTGAGAATCGCCGGCCAGAATCGCTCGACCGGGCGGTTGACGAGGGAACCAGCCAGATAGATCGCGCTATATTGGATGATCGACCAGAGAAAATAGGGATAGGCGACCGTGATAATGAGATCGATCAGGAAACCCTTGCGGCTGCGTGCAAGGCGCGGACGCACCAGCAAGCCGGAAAGCAGGAAGAAAACCGGCATATGAAACATATATATGCCAAGAAAAACCTCTCGAAACTGCGGAGGAGACGCTCTGCCAGGCATGTCGATGATGCCGCCCAATGTATGACCCAGCACGACGAAAAGAATACCCAGCCCCTTCGCCACATCGAGCCAGGCAATGCGGGCCTTGTCGGCACCCGCGATGAAAACGGGGCGCACCGTCCCGCCGCTTCCGCGACCATGCAGGCTGTGCGATATTGTGATGATTGGAGCCTCCTGCGGCGCGACCGACGCGCCTGCACAGCATTCTTTGGCTACACTAATATTGCAGCGCCCATAAAAGTCGCTGCCTCCATCCGCCACAATGATGAAAGGAGAAGATTTTCGTCATGCCGGGCAATAAAATCGACCCAATCCGGCACAGCGTCATAAAACCGCATAGATTCTGAAAATTATATGCAACTGCGAATCGCCGCCAGTTCAATGGACAGAGATTGGTTGCGAAACGCTGGCGGAGGGGGCTCCGAAACAATCCGGCAATGCGCGTGGCGCAAGCCGGGCTTGCGGAGAGGCGTCAGTCAGTAATTCACCGGCAAAGGTCATGAGGGCGCCCAATCCCTCCGACCTTTTCCAGATTTATTCGGGCGCATGAGTTCTATCGAACGCAGTCGAACCAATACGAATATATTCGGCTCCGTACGCCCCCTTCAGGGCGACGAAGGCGATGGAAGGGAGCAGCCATTCGCTGATCGCCCAACGTCGTTGCGCGCATCTGACGCCGGCAAATCCGCCGCCAGCGTCGCGGACATGATTATGGCGCGTTACGGAGCCGGACGATCGCTCCACGATCTGGCCCGCAGTGCGAGCGCATCAGGCCAGGGTGCACGACGGCAGGAAATTTCGCTCCAGATCAGGAAAGCTGCGGAGAAACTGTTCCCCGTGGCGCAGATGATCCGCGCCCACGGGCTTGGTTTACCGATCATCGCCGCCGCCAATATATCCGTCACCGCCAAGATCGGCGGCGGTCGCAGGCTATGGGCCTATGCCGCCACTGGTAACGACATGAAGCTGAAGGGCAAGGTCTTCACCCCACGCTCCATCTGGTTTCAGGTCACGCCGGACAGGGTAGGCGGCTATGCGCGCAAGGAAATGTCCGGTTTCAAGGGTGTGCTGATAGCCCCACCCGGCACCGGCTATGAGGGCGTCATTCAGGCGGGCCTGTGCACTTATGCTGGATGCTGGCACCATATAGCCATGCAGGCGCGGGAGCTGGAACTGATCGGCACCCACCCTGTGATCGAGGCGACCATGCGAGCCATAAGCGCTCTGCGCGCGGTTGAGGACGATGCTGCGAAGCTCAGTAATCGGGAGCGCGCACGCATCCGGCAGATGCATTCCGCTCCGGTTCTACACACTTTGAATGCAACGCTTTGCGAAGCGCAATCAGCCGTTCCGCCCCGCTCGGCGCTCGGCAAATTTATTGCAGACACATTGGACCAATGGCCGCGGCTAACGCTGTTTCTTACCGACGGCGCGCTGCCGATGGAGAATGGCGCGGTGGAGCGGATACTGGAGCGGCTGTCCTGGCGCGACCGCTGGATATTCTCCTGGCATCCCAACGCCCATCTCTGGTCCGCAACGATCTTCACAATCCTTGAAACCTGCGCCGCGAACAACATCGACAGCAGGTCATATCTCACCACGCTGCTGGAGATGCTCCAGGGCAATAGTGCCCGCGAAACCCTGCATGAGGCTTTGCCTTGGCACTTTGGCGCGGGAGCCAAATAAGCTTTCACCCAGGGAAATAGCTACAAATTTATGAAATGAAGCGCGGTCGGGCACCCACCGTCGCAAAACTTAAACAAATATTCACGAATGGTGCACTGCGGCGGATGTGACTCGCGTCCAGCCGCACTGGAGTCGTTTTGTAAGATGGGTTTTCGACGAATACAGCGTGGCAGGCCGGTATCTAATGGCCGCGCCAGTATTTATTATGCAAGTGTGGCCGTGACTGCGGGCGCACTGTTTTCGATTGTGTCGACGGCTTGGGCACAGGATACCACTGGAGTTCAATCTCAGGCCCAAACTCAAGTGCGCGCCGCACCGGACCGCTTCTTCATCGCCGCATATGATGTGCTCGGCGCAAAATCACTGGATCAGTCAGTCATCGAGCAGGTGATATACGATCATCTGGGGCCGGACCGCACCACCGCGGACGTCGAAGCCGCGCGCAAGGCGATACAGGATGCCTATGCCGTGCGTGGCTATGAATCTGTGCAGGTTGATGTCATGCCCCAGCCGGAGGAGCAGTTCGCGCAGGGCATCATCGCCATTCAGGTGACGGAAGCGCCGGTCGGGCAAATTGCCGTGGCAGGCGCCAAGCACCACTCGCTGGAGCTGGTGCGCAAGCAGCTCCCCTCGCTTGCGGAGGGGCGGCCGCTCAATATCAAGCAGCTTCAGACAGAGCTGGCCAGCGCCAACCAGTTCCCAGACCGCACCATCACTCCTTCCTTCAAGGCAGGCGCAGCACCGGGCACGATCGACGTTGACCTTAATGTCGAGGATTCGCTGCCGCTGCATGGCAGTCTGGAACTCAACAACGACAACAGCCCGTCCACGCGCCCTCTGCGCCTCAACGCCAGCCTGCACTATACCAATATGTGGGGTCTGGGCCATACGATCAGCGGTTCCTACATCACCGCGCCGCAGAACAGGAAGCAGTCCGAGGTCATTTCCGGCTCCTATATGGCGCCGATCCTCGGATCGCGCTGGACGATGCTGCTCTATGGCTACAAATCCAACAGCAATGTCGCAGCGCAAGGGGGTGTCAGCGTGCTCGGCAACGGCTATCAGATCGGCACGCGGGCTATCTATCGCCTGCCAGGCGACAAGCTGGTCCAGAACGTGACCTTGGGCTTTGACTACAAGCATTTCGATCAGGACACCACCGTCGCCGGGCAGCTCGCGGCCAAGACGCCGATCGAGTATCTGCCGCTCTATGCCGCCTATGGCCTTTCGACCGGCGGCGACAAGAGCACGCTGGACATCACCGTCTCGGCGACGGCGGGCTTCCGCGTGTTCAAGAATATCCGCTGCTTTGACGTCGGATCCAGCACCACCTGTATCCCCACCGATCAGTTCAAGAACAAGGATTTCGACAGCAGCGAGAATTTCGTGCGCGGAAATGTCGAGGTCGATTACCGGCGCACTCTGCCGAAAGACTTTGTCGCCGCACTGAAATTCTACGGCCAGATTGCGGATTCGCACCTTGTGACCAATGAACAGTTCGCGATTGGCGGCCTCGGCACGGTGCGCGGCTATTATTCCGCCGAGAGCGTCGGCGACATTGGCTATGCTGTCTCGCTGGAGCTGAACTCGCCGTCGCTTGCGCCCTATCTGCCCAAGTTCGTCGATGAGCTGCGCCTGTTTGGCTTTGCCGAAAACGGCCAGATCCGCATTATCGATCCGCTGCCAGATGTAACGCGCCATGATGCCCTCCTCTCCGTGGGTGGCGGCGCGCGTATCCGGCTGTTCAACCGCATGTCGGGCGAAGTCTCTGTCGGTCTGCCGCTCTGGAACGGCTCGGCGACCCGCAAGAACGACATCCGCACCACATTTACCGCGAAGGGTGAATTCTGATGAGCAAGCTACGCACCGTCCTGGCCTTGCTGCTGGCCATGGTCTTCCTGACCACGCCGGCCTACGCCTGGTGGAATCAGGACTGGAAATATCGCAAGGCGATTACGGTCGATACCAGCCCCAGCGGTCTGAATGTCTCTGGCCAGATCGGGCGGACCGTGCTGCTCGTCAAGCTCACCAGCGGCAATTTCACTTTTACCGAGGCGATGCAGAACGGCGCCGATATCCGCATCGTCGATGCGGATGACAAGACGCCGCTGCCCTTCCACATCGAACGTTATGACGCGACCACCGGCATCGCCTATCTCTGGGTCTCCGTCCCCGCGCTGAACGGTGGCGAGAAAAAGGCGCTGTGGCTCTATTTCGGCAATGACAAGGCTCCGGCCGGTTCTGATGCCAAGGGCACATTCGATCCCGACTATCTCGCGGTCTATCACTTCGGCGAGAATCCGGGTCAGCCCAGTGCAGATGCCACCGCCAACGCAAACGGTGCGCTTAACCCGCCCGCCGGCATAGACGACGGCGCGATTATCGGCCGTGCGGCTCGCTTCCCGGGGCAAGGCGCACTCCAGATCGCGGCATCCCCCTCGCTCGCCATGCCCGCTGGCGCGCCGATGAGCATCACCGCATGGGTAAAGCCCGAGCAACTTGCAGGTGAGCAGGCAGTGTTCGCGCGCGGCGCACTGGTGTTCGGCATTAACAACGGGTTGCCCTTTGCCATGGTCGGCGGCGCGAGCGCACAGGCGACCACCCCCATTAAGCAAGGTGAATGGACCCACCTTGGTCTCGTGGCGGATGGCCAGACGATCAAGCTCTATGTGAACGGCGTCGAGGCCGGGGCAGCGTCAGGCGCGCTGCCCGCGCTCGATGGCCCGATGTTCATCGGTGGCGCGGAAGGGCGCCCCTTCACCGGCGAGATCGACGAACTGCGCCTTTCCAAGACCGCGCGCCCTGCTGCGATGCTGATGGCGATGGCAAACGCAGAGGGACCATCCAACAAGACGGTCAGCGTTTCCGAAAGCGCAGAAAAGGCCGAAGGCGGCGCCAATGTCATCGGCTTCATCATTGGCAAGCTCCACATGCTGGATGCGTTCATCGTCGGCATCTGTATGATTCTGCTCGCTGTGGCGATCGTGGTGATGGTGCAGAAAATCCGCTATCTCAATACCTGCGAGCGCGGCAACAAGGCGTTCCTCCGCCGCTTCCGCGAAATGCACGAGGAGTTGGTGCCGATCACGGACATCCGGGGCATCAGCAAGCTGGAAGTCGCCTACATCGAGAAATCGCCGCTCGGTCATCTCTATGAAACCGGCATAG
>CAZLTO010000004.1:0-18932 GCA_964562475.1 uncultured Sphingobium sp.
ATGCCGACGGCACGCCGCTGTTGGCCGTCTACTCCAGCGAGCCTGAGGTCGATGCCCAGGCCAGCGATTTCCCCGAATGAAAGGTCTCGCCATGTTGTTCCCGAACCCGATCGCGCGTCTGCGCAAAGCCCATTACGCTCTCGAAGACCTGCCCGATGCGGTTACGTTCCCCAAGCACCCGGCTCGCGAAAGCGGTGACCCGCTGCCGCTCGAAGATGCAACCGTCGATGATATCGCCTTCGCCATCGTCGCTGCCGACCAGGAAAGCATCGCTGCTTCCAACCGCGCCTCGGCCCTGAAGCGCCTTTACAAGATGGCCCGCGAAGCTGGCGCCATCGGTATCGACCCGGCCGTGAAGTCCGCGCTCAAGGGGAGTGCCAACTGATGGCGATCTCCCTTTCCTCCCTGCAGACGTCGAGCACGCTGCGCCCGCCCCGTATCCTCATGCACGGCGTGCATGGGGTCGGGAAGACCACCTTCGCAGCCGGAGCCGACGCCCCCGTCGTGATCATGACCGAGGATGGTCTCGGGATGTTGAAGGTCCCGCACTTCCCGCTCGCCACCAGCTACGCCGATGTAGTCGAGGCGCTCGATGCATTGCTCAACGAAGGGCACGCCTACAGCACTGTTGTCATCGATAGCGTGGACTGGCTGGAACCGCTGGTCTGGGCCGAGACCAGCCGCCGCAATGGCTGGGCCTCGATCGAAGCACCTGGCTTCGGCAAGGGTTATGCCGAGGCGCTTACCGTGTGGCGCGAATACCTCGATCGCCTGAATACCCTGCGTGATCGCCGCGGCATGGCCGTCGTCCAGATCGCCCACACCGACATCAAGCGGTTCGATAGCCCTGAACACGAGCCCTACGATCGCTACGTCATCAAGCTTCAAGCCAGGGCCGCAGCCCTGCTGCAGGAGCACTGCGATGTCGTGCTTTTTGCCAACTACCGCATGTCCATCGCGAAGGCCGACGTTGGCTTTAACAAGAAGGTAGCCCGGGCACTCGGCTCCGGTGAGCGCGTCCTGCACACCGCCGAGCGTCCGGCCTTCCTCGCCAAGAACCGCTACGGCCTGCCCGACACGCTTCCGCTCGATTGGAAAGCCTTCGTCGCGGCCATGCCTCAGCCCGAACAGTCCTGATCCGGAGTATTTTCCATGGCACGTTTTGATACCGCCTTCGATGCGACCGGCATCGAACCCACCACCGGCTACGACGTTCTTCCCGCCGGCAAATACCGCGCCCAGATCGTCGAGAGCGAGATGCGCGTCACCCGCAACGGCATGGGCCAGTTCCTCTGGTTGATGCTCGACATCATCGAGGGCCAGTACCAGGGCCGTAAGCTGTTCGACCAGCTGAACCTCGTGAACTCGAACCCGCAGACGGTCGAGATTGCGCAGCGCACGCTGTCGGCCATCTGCCACGCAACCGGCAAGCTGCAGGTCAACGACAGTGTCGATCTGCACCTGGTTCCGATGACAATCCAGGTCGGGGTGAAGCCGCCCAAGGACGGCTATTCGGAGAAAAACACCATCCGTTACCTCGTCCCGGAAAAGGCTCCCGTAGCACCGGCCTATCAGGCAGCACCCGCGGCCTCGCAGACTCCGGCCGCTCCGGCTGCGGCCCCCTGGAACCGTAACGTCTGACCCCTGCAGGCCGCTGCGGGAAATCGCGGCGGCCTCAGCCAGAGAAGAGACCAACCATGACTGAACCGCTCAACGCGGCCCCTGCGGCCGCGAACGCCCCCGGCTTGCCTGATAAACAGCGCCGCCTGATCGAGCTGGATGACGCGATCGCCAAGATCCGCACCCAGATCGCAACGGCCGATTTGACCCGCCAGACGCAAGGAAAACCGATCGACCCGGTATGGTTCAACCGCGCCCGTACCGCGCAGCGCCACCTCTACCGCGAGCGGGCTGAACTGCTTGCCGATGGCAGCGGCTGGCACCGCCGCAACAAGATGAAGGACGCGCTGATCGACATCCTGCGCGCCCGCCATGATCCCGACGTGTGGGCCGAACTGCTCGCCGCAGCCCGTGCCCGCAGCGAAGCGGAGGGTTTGTGATGGCAGAGCTTCCCGCCGCACCGACACCCACTCTGACGGCGATCTATGCCGCATACGAAAACCGCCAGGGTGACGGCTTTCGAGAACATCTCGGCGCATCGCTGGTCGGTAAATCCTGCGGCCGCGCGCTGTGGTTCGATTTCCGCTGGGTCACGCCTTCGCGCTTTTCTGGCCGCATGCTTCGCCTGTTCGAGACCGGGCAGCGCGAAGAAGACCGGATCGTCGCCAACCTTCGCTCGACCGGTGCCACCGTACTGGAGGTCGATCCCGAAACCGGTCGCCAGTTCCGCGTCGAGGCCCATGGCGGTCATTTCGGTGGTTCGCTTGATGGCGTCGCCCTTGGCCTGCTGGAAGCGCCGAAGACCTGGCACGTGGTCGAGTTCAAGACCCACTCGGTCAAGAGCTTCGCAGATCTCGTCGCCAAGGGCGTTGTGAAATCGAAACCGCAGCACGCGGCCCAGATGCAGATCTACATGCACCTGACCGGGCTGACCCGCGCCATGTACGTCGCGGTCTGCAAGGACACCGACGCGCTGCACATCGAGCGGATCGAGGCCGATCCTGAAGCTGCAACCCGGCTGCTCGACAAGGCCAAACGCACCATCGATGCCCAGCATCCTCCGGCCCGGATCAGCGATGATCCGACCTGGTTCGAGTGCCGCATGTGCTCGCACCATGCTGCCTGCCACGCCGGAGATGCGGCCGCGGTGAACTGCCGGACCTGCCTGCATTCCACGCCCGTAGACGGCGGTTGGCACTGTGCTCGCCATGATCGCAGGCTTGATGCCCAGGACCAGCGCCGCGCCTGCGCCCGCCATCTCTTCATCCCTGATCTCGTCCCCGGAACCGTCACCGACGCCGGCGAGGATTTCGTCGCCTACCGCATGGCCGACGGCTCCGACTGGCTGAATGACGCGCGCCAGAAGGAGGCCGCAAATGCTTAAGCTCCGCCCCTATCAGCAGTCGGCGATCGCCGCGATCTACAGCTACTTCGAAGACAAGAACGGCAACCCCCTGGTGGTCATCCCGACCGCTGGTGGCAAAAGTCTGGTCATGGCCTCGTTCATCGACGGGGTGCTCAAGGCCTGGCCCGATCAGCGCATCCTGGTCGTGACCCACGTCCGCGAGCTCATCGCCCAGAACCATGCCGAGATGCTGGGACTGTGGCCGCAAGCTCCTGCCGGTATCTACTCGGTCGGCCTCGGCCGCCGCGATGCCGATGCGCGCATCCTGTTTGCAGGGATCCAGTCGATCCACCGCCGGCCTGCGGAAATCGGCCACTGCGATCTCATTCTGATCGATGAAGCCCACCTCATCCCGGGCAAAGCCAGCACGATGTACCGCAAATTCCTTGATGCGATGAAGCGGATCAACCCGAAGCTGAAGGTGATCGGGCTGACGGCCACGCCATATCGCCTCGATTCCGGAATGCTCCACGAAGGCGAAAACGCGCTGTTCTCCGACATCGCCTACGAGGTGTCGGTCCGGGATCTGATCATGGCAGGCTACCTCAGCCCGCTGATGTCCAAGCAACCGCAGACCAAGCTTGATGTGACCGGTGTCGGCTCGCGTGGGGGCGAGTTCATCGCCCGTGATCTCGAGAAGGCGGTCGACCAGGACGCGATCACCAAGGCCGCAGTCGGTGAGATCATCGCCTACGGTAAGGACCGGAAGTCGTGGCTGGCCTTCTGCTCGGGCGTCAGTCACGCGACCCACGTTGCCGAGGAATTCCGCCGGTGCGGGATCAGTTGCGCCACGATCTTTGGCGATACCCCCAAGGACGAGCGCGACCGCATCATTGCGGAGTTCAAGGCCGGCAAGATCCGCGCGCTGGCATCGATGGGGGTGCTGACCACCGGCTTCAACGCCCCGGCCGTGGACCTGATCGCCATGCTGCGCCCGACCAAGTCGGCAGGGCTTTACGTCCAGATGGCTGGGCGCGGCACACGGCTGGCGCAAGGCAAAGACAACTGCCTCGTCCTGGACTTCGCCGGCAACGTGAAACGTCACGGTCCGATCGATCTCGTGAAGCCGAAGCGGCCGGGTTCGGGGGATGGTGATGCGCCGGTCAAGGTCTGTCCGGATTGCGACAGCATCGTGGCCGCTGCCGCGCTGGAATGCCCTGATTGCGGTTACATCTTCCCGGCCCGCAAGGTGAAACTGGCGCCCACCGCATCGACACTGGCCGTGCTGTCGTCTGGCAAGCCCAAGCGTCCGGAATGGCTGCAGGTCTCCAACGTCACCTACCAGCGTCATGAAAAGCTGGGTGGCCGCCCTTCGCTCAAGGTCACCTATCAGTGCGGCCTTGGCTGGCACCACGAGTGGATCTGTCTCGAGCACACCGGCTACCCCCGCACCAAGGCCGAGGCATGGTGGCGTGAACGCGCGCCGGGCATTCCTGTGCCGCGCTCGGTCTATGCGGCTCTGCAGCTGGTCCACCGTTTGCGCCGCCCCAGCCACATCGCTGTGCGCCCGTCAGGCAACTACACCGAAATTACCAGGGCAAGGTTCGACACATGCCATACGCCAACCCAGGGCTCTGCTCAGTCTGCCACCGCGAACCCCGCGGTTTCGGCTGGTTCGTCCCGCACTACCGGGTTTCCGATCCCCGCCGGGACGAAAGCCGGAAATATCTTTGCAGCCGTGTCTGTCAGGAACTCTGTCACCGGAAGCAGGGCATGATCAACACCAGCCGCAATGAACAGGCCGCCATGGTCAAAGGCGGACAGGCCGGTGGCCGCTATCTCGAACAGATCGGCAAGACCGACCTTGTGGCACTGACTGACGCCGAGTGGTCTGCCTTCGTCGAGCATCTCATCACCGGTTACTGCGACCACCTTCGCGAGCTTGCTGCCGACCTGTCGGAGTGCCCCTTCTGATGAACACGTCCTTCATGGCGCGCCATGGTTCGCGCCTTCTCGCCAACGGCTATACCATCCTGCCCATCGCGCCCGGCGGCAAGAAGCCGGGCCGGTATCAACGCGGCGCATGGGTCGACTATCCCGAATGGAACCGTCTTGCTGAGCGGTCTACGACCGAGGTCGAGGTTGCGACATGGTCCGGCTGGCCGGATTGCGGCATCGGTATTGTCGGCGGCGGCGTGGCTGCCGTCGACATCGACATCCTGACAGACCCGGACCTTGCGCTCCGGATTGAGCAGCTCGCCCGCACCAGGCTGGGCGACACCCCGGCGCTGCGCATTGGCCGGGCGCCGAAACGCCTGCTGGTCTACCGCACAAGTGCGCCGTTTCGCGGCATTCGCCGGGCCCCGCTCGAGGTGCTGTGCCTTGGCCAGCAGTTCGTGGCTTACGCCGATCATCCCGATACCGGACAGCCCTACGCCTGGCCCGAGGAAGGCTTGTCCGAACTCGATCTCGATAGCCTGCCGGTCATCGACGCGGATATGGCCGCCGCCTTCATGGAAGAAGCGCTGGCTCTGGTCCCGCCCGAACTGCGGCCATCCAGTCTGACCTCGGTCTCTGCCAGCGCACCGGCGGTTCCGGCGCATGCCCAAGCCGGGACGCATGACGCTATTCGCGCCGCGCTGCAGTATCTGCCCAACAGCGATCTCGACTACGACAGCTGGGTGCGGATTGGCATGGCGATCAAGGGCGCGCTCGGCGAGGACGGGAAGGATCTGTTCACGGCCTGGTCTGATCAGGCCGTGAAAAACGTCGCCGCTACGACCGAAAAGGCATGGGGCAGTTTCCGCCCGGACCGCATTGGTGCTGGCTCGATCTACCACCTTGCCATGGAACGGGGCTGGAAGCCGGATCCAGGCCTGGTCCTCGACGGCAGCCAGCCCGGGGATGAAAATCACCCGGCATCTGGCCTGCTGGCCCGGCTCGATACCACGGCCCCGGCTACTGAGGATGCGCCGCCGCCCAAATTTGCGCTGACGATCCCGGGCGGACTGGTCGGCAAGCTGACCGATTACATGCTATCGACCGCTCGCCGGCCTCAGCCGCTACTCTCGCTTGGCGCCAGCCTCTGCGCAATCGGCGCACTGATGGGGCGGCTCTACCGTACCGAAAGCAACCTGCGCTCCAACCTCTACGTGGTGGGCATTGCGGACAGTGGCTCGGGCAAGAACCACTCCCGCGAAATCATCAACGAGGTGCTGTTCGAGGCCGGGCTCGCCAATCATCTGGGCGGCAACAAGATCGCGTCGGGCGCCGGGCTACTGACTGCGTTGCATCGCCAGCCTGCGATCCTGTTCCAGATCGACGAGTTCGGCATGTTCCTTTCTGCAGCCGCAGACCGCAAACGCAGTCCGCGACACATCACAGAGATCCTCGACAACATGACCGAGCTCTATACCTCGGCCGGCGGGATCTTCCTTGGTGCGGAATATGCCAATCGTGACGGCACCAACGAACGGCGCGACATCGTCCAGCCGTGCCTGTGCGTATATGGCACCACGACCCCCATGCACTTCTGGGGCGCGCTGCAAGGGGCCAATGTGGTGGACGGGTCGCTTGCCCGCTTCCTGATCCTGCCCAGCGACGAGGACTATCCGGATGAGAACGTGGCGGTCGGGCTACGCACCCCGCCGCCAGACCTGATCGCAGGACTACAGCTGCTGGCGTCGGGTCCCGGGCAACAGCGCGGCAATCTGGCAGGCACGACCTCGGGCCCGCAGACCGCTGTGGTGCTGACGACCGTACCGATGACCGATGAGGCCCGTGCCCGTTTCAAGTCGCTGAGCGGGGAGCTGACCGACGAATTGCGGGCGGCGGCGGGCACGTCGTTTACGGCTATTCTTGCGCGCATTGGCGAAATCGCGATGAAACTGGCACTGATCGTGGCGGTGGGCAAAGATCCGGTGGCTCCCGTCATCGCGATTGATGACGCAGATTGGGCCATCGCTTTCGTGCGTCATTACGCTCAGCGGGCAATGGAGGCGGTGGACCGCCATGTCGCAGATACCGAGACCGAGGCTCACCTGAAACGTCTGCGTGAACTGATCCGGGCAGCCGGCGCCAAGGGCATCACCAAGTCTGAACTGACCCGCGGCTCCCAGTGGCTCAAATCCCGGGACCGCGACGATATCATCCAGACCTTGATCGAGAGCGGTGACGTGACGACGGGCATGCGCAGTTCGGCCACCAGGCAGGCCATGGTCTACAGGCTGGCGCGCTGGTCGGGTAATTGGCGGGACGCGAGTGGCAAAAAGGTCGCCACACACCACCAAGGGCCATCGTGATGCATCCCCCCTCTGGATGGTCCTTCAATGGCCCAATATCCGTCAAAAGCAGCTTTATGGCATCCAAGCGCATGGATTTACACAATAAAATCGGGTTTCGGAGAAAGTTCAATCTTTCAAGGGGTGCCTTATATATCCCCTCGCGTACGCGCGCGTTTTAAAGATAGAGAGGTGTACCCCTATAAAAATAATAATAATTGAAATATTATATATTCCCTAGCCTACTCAAGGGGTTGGGCGCTCCGATGTTTCAATCGGCCCAGCTGAAACCCCATGAAGATTTCCGGCGGCAGTGTCCGCCCGGATGACGACCTGACCAGACCCGCTTCGGGTCCGGGCGAGCTGCCAGCCTTCACCGGCCCAGTCCTCGCCCCGACCGCCCCACACGAAGAGGAGGTCGTCATGACCCTGCCTGAAATGCAGGCCGTTGCCTGCCCCAATCCAGTTCAAGCCAACGTCGGCGGAACGATCCGCCGCGGAGCCATTCTTGCCCTCGACCTCGGCACCAGCGCCGGCTGGGCCTTCCGTTCGCCCGACGGACACATCAGCACCGGGACAGTGTCGCTGAAGCACACCCGCTACGACGGTGGTGGGATGCGTTACCTGCGCTTCCGGCGCTGGCTCGAGCAGCTCGACATCGATGCTGGTCCGATCGAGGCGATCTTCTTCGAGGAGGTCCGCCGGCATGCCGGTACCGATGCGGCCCATGTCTACGGCGGCCTGCTGGGCATGCTGACCGCTTGGTGCGAAGAGCATTTGGTCGCCTACCAAGGCGTACCCGTCGGCACCATCAAGCGGTTCATCACCGGCAAGGGTAATGCCGACAAGGCAGCCGTCATCGCAGCTGTCCAAGCCAAGGGCTTTGCGCCTGCCGACGACAACGAGGCTGACGCCATCGCCATCCTGCTCTGGGCCATCGAGACCCGTGGAGGTGTCCGGTGAGCGCGGCTGGATTCCTGAAGCGCGTAGCGCAGGTGCTCGAAGATCGCGGTGCTGCCTACGGCGATCCCAAAACCCAGATGGAGACGATTGCCCGGCGCTGGTCGATCACCCTTGGCACGCCTGTCACCGCCCAGCAGGTCGCGCTGTGCATGATCGACCTGAAGCTGGCGCGGATCGCTCACGACCCCAACTATGCTGACGGCCCCATCGACGTGATCGGCTATGCAGCGCTCATCCCGGAGATCATCCGTGGCTCGCGGTCGTAAGCGCAAGGCGGGCCGCCGCCACCCCTGCGGCAAGCTGGTCCAGCCGGGCAAAGCCGAGACCATGCGGGAGGTCACAGCAACCGTCCTGGATGCCCGGCAACGTCAGTATGGCGTCACCGCGAGGCAGGCCAAGGACGAACGTCTGGGCTCTGCGATCGGGCGGCTGGCATTCGCCGGCAAGATCACGGCCGAGCAACTGGCAGCAGCCGAGCTCTACGGTGATCTCATGGCCCGCAACCGTGCGGTCATGGGGCTGCCGCCCATCCACCCGCATTCAGCAAGCGGATTGCTACTTGACGAGGGGATCTTCGGTCGCAGCACCGCCGAACTCGATCCGGACTACGTCGAGAAGATCCGCAAGCGGGCAGCGGCGGCAATCCTGATGCTGCGGACGGCTGACCACGATGCCTCCGGGACGACAGGGCGCCGACCAAGCGTGCTTGTACATGCGGTTGTCTGCTATGAAGTTGATGCGGCAAACTGGGGCACGGCGGATCTCCGCAACCTAGAGCATGGCCTGGAAGCACTCATCACTCTGTTCGGCATCAATCGGGGCAGTTCGACGCCAGCATCGTCCGCCTAGCGGTTGAACTAACAAACTGTGATTCAACGATAAAAATACAATTCAGCATTGACGGGAGTATTGATCTCCTGTAGATGTTTCCGAAATGTAGTGATGCGAGTTGCGCCCGGGGCTTACCAGCTTCCGGGCGTTTCTCGTTGCAGGCGTTGTGCGATGGCTGAACGACTTCGGGGACGCCAAGGCATGGCGCAGCGCCTGCGTCGATTAAAGGCCGAGCCCCTCTGTCGCGATTGCGCCTCCGCCGGGATTGTCCGCGAGGCGACCGTACCTGACCACATCGTGCCGCTGGCCCGTGGCGGATCGGACGAGGACAGCAACATCCGCTGCCTCTGCGCCGAGTGCCACGCCAAGCAGACTGCCGAACAATTCGGGCTGCGCCGGAAGGTCCGGATAGGGGCGGACGGATGGCCGACGGAGTGACCGACCCATGGGGGGCCTCGCAAAGTCTGGGCCCTCGGCGGGGGACACCGCGCTTGGCCCAAACTTTACGCAACCGCGAGTTAGCGACCGGGGGTCAGAAAGTAGAAAGTCGCAGATTTCCGTCGAATTGACTGGATAGTCGTCGCGATAAGAGCGGTAGTCGCTTCACGAACACGGAGCGACGCAGATGACCAACTCGACCTTGCCAACTGCCAACGAGGCCTGGGGCTTCTACGGCACCAGCGGCACCTTCGCGGATGCCGATGCAGCCTGGGCGATTGCATTCTCGGCGGTGCTGGGGGCAACCGAAGGCACGGCCGAAGGGGTTCGGGATTTTCTCGACAGCCGCCACGGCCGCCACTTCGCAGATGACGTCCACAACGGCATCCACGCGGGGCTCGACCTAACCGCAGCCATCGAAGCGGCGATCACTCGCTGGATGGGATGGACCATTAACCGGGAAACGGCGCGCGAGATCGCGATGCCCAAGGGGCTGCCCTACCTTAAGGGTTTCGTCCTCTATTTCAGCCTGCAGGCGCAGACCGCATGAGCACGGGCATCACCAGCACCATCCGCCTTGCGATCCGCACGCTTCCGGAGAACTTCGACCGCAGCCGGATCGTCACGGTTGTGGAGACCATCGAACAGGAACTTTACGAAGGCGGTGTCTACGCCAGCGCGACCGCCGACAGCTTCACCATCGAGATCACAGTCCGGACTGACCAGTTGCTCGACACAGCCAAGGTGCTGACCGAGCTCGAACTGATCTGAGCCCGGATAGGGGTGTCAGTCTTCTTCGCTGTCCTGAAGCCACGACGGAATATCCCGTTGGGCATGCAGAATGCGCCAGACATCGACGTGGTCCTCACGTGCCATGAAAAACACGAGGTAGGGATAGCGTTTCAGTTTCTGGCTGCGCAGACCCGGTAGATTGAGTTCTTGCCCCCATCGCGGCGTACTGCCGGAGGGGTTTGCACCAATCTGCGCGTAGGTGGCCTCAAGCGCATCGATGAAGCCGAATGCGACATCGCGACCGGCTTCGGCGAGATAATGATCGATTGCCTGCTCAGCATCCAGCCTCGCCAGTTCGCGAGGGATCACGGGAAGCGACTTCACGAAGCAGCGTGCTGGCTAACCCTGGCGCGAAGCCCGGCAAAATAGGTCTCATCGGCAGGTGCCGTCGGAGCTGATGCCGCGCCGTCCAGCAGGAGGCCGCGCAGTTTCTGGATGTCCTGATCCTTGCGGATCAGTTCACGGACATATTCGCTACTGGTGCCGTAGCCCCGGGTGCTGACCTGCTGGTCGACGAACGACTTCAGCGTGTCCGGCAAAGAGATGTTCATTGTGCTCATGAGGGCGCGAATACCACTTTTGGCAAAAATTGGCAAGATCGCCGCTATAGCTGATCTGTCAGGATCTCATCGGAATTTTCATGTCCCAAGACTGGCCGGCCCAGAGCAGCGAGCTCTGGCCGATAGAGAAGATCACGCCCTACGCGCGCAACTCCCGCACGCACTCGGACGAACAGGTCGCCCAGATCGCCGCGTCAATTCGCGAGTGGGGCTGGACCAACCCGATCCTCGTTGATGAAGACGGCGGCCTGATTGCTGGCCATGGCCGGTTGCTGGCAGCCCGCAAGCTGGGCGTGACCCAAATCCCGACCATGGTCGCCAAGGGCTGGAGCGAATCCCAGAAAAAGGCCTACGTCATCGCCGACAACAAGCTGGCTCTGAACGCCGGCTGGGACCTCGAACTGCTCGCCGTTGAACTCGTCGATCTGCAGGGCTTCGACTTCGACCTGATGCTGACCGGCTTCTCGGACGACGAGCTCGGCAAGCTGCTGGCCGAGAAGACCGACGGCCTGACCGATCCTGACGAGATCCCCGAAGCGCCCATCGACCCCATCGCCAAACCCGGCGATGTCTGGCTGCTCGGCAAACACCGCCTGGTCTGCGGCGACAGCACCGATGCCGACACAGTGGCTAAGGCGCTGAACGGCGTCTCGCCACACCTGATGGTCACCGATCCGCCTTATGGCGTAGAATATGATCCCGCCTGGCGCGAAAAGGCCGGGGTTGCGGCTTCCGGGACCGCCAAGGGCAAGGTTCTGAACGACGACAAGGCCGACTGGCGCGAGGCGTGGGCGCTGTTCCCGGGCGATGTAGCCTACGTCTGGCACGCTGGTCTTTATGCCGGTGTAGTCGGCGACAGCCTCGCGGCCTGCGACCTAATGCTCCGCTCCCAGATCATCTGGGACAAGGGCCAGCTCGTGCTATCTCGCGGCGATTATCATTGGGAGCACGAGCCCTGCTGGTATGCCGTGAAGAAGGGCGCGAAGGGCCACTGGGCTGGCGACCGCAAGCAGACTACCGTCTGGCACATCGCCAAGCCCAAGAAGAACGAGACGGGTCACGGCACCCAGAAACCGGTCGAGTGCATGAAGCGTCCGATCGAGAATAATTCCAGCCCCGGCCAAGCTGTCTACGAGCCATTCTCGGGCTCGGGCACCACAATCATCGCCGGCGAAATGACGGGCCGATCAATTCACGCGATCGAGCTAAACCCGGCTTACGTCGATGTTGCCATCAATCGCTGGCAAGATTTTACCGGAATGGCTGCCACCCTTGAGGGTGACGGCCGGACTTTCAATGAAATAGCCGAGATCGTCAGCAGCGATGACCCCGCCAGTACCGATCCCATCGCAGAGCCCAACCACCCCTGACCATTGCGCAAGAGATATCGCCAGATTTTGGCGACACGCACCAAGCTGCGGTTCGGGAACCACCGGCGCCTCCTTCAGAGCGGCACTCCATTGCCGGACCGCTTACAAGAATATGCCCTTCACGCGACACCCCAACCGGGCGGCCGATCAGCCTGACCAGCGCATCTCGAGCTTCTTCCGCTGAGGCACGCGGGCATGGCTGATTGGATCTGCAGCTACCGTCGCTTTCACGCGCAGCGATGCCGGACAGGCGAATACGCGGACCTTCGGCGCACCAGACCGGCCCATCGCCGTCCCAGACCCGGGTCGGCGTGCAAGTAAACGTCGTGCCTTGCGGTGCAAACACTGCGGCAGCGGTCATGATCAGAAATTCAAATATCGTCGTGTCCCCGGGTTTTGGAGGCTTTGTACTGGTCAGGCGCGAGACATAGAGGAAGGCGCTCGGCCATGAAACCCGGAACAAAACCCAAGCCAACCCATCTGAAGCTGGTCACGGGTAACCCCGGCAAGCGGACGCTGAACCGCAAGGAGGCCAAGGCCAAGGCTGCCATCCCCGTGCCCCCCCACCATTTGACCACCGACGCGGTTGAAGAATGGAACCGGGTCGCAACCGAGCTCTACAACCTCGGCATTCTCTCCGAGATCGATCGGGCCGCGCTCGCCGCCTACGCCATGGCTTACGGCCGCTGGGTCCAGGCCGAACGCGCGATCGCCAGGATGGCCGAGAAGGACCAGCTGACCGGCGGCCTCATGATCAAGACATCGAACGGCAACGCGATCCAGAACCCGCTGGTGGGCACCGCCAACAAGGCGGCGGCGGACATGATGCGTTACGCCGCAGAATTCGGGATGACGCCGAGTGCCAGGAGCAGGATCGCGGCCCAGCCGCCAGAAGAAGGCACGGACCCCGCCGACCGCTTCTTCGCCTGACCGGACGCTGGCCTATGCCAAGGCTGTGGTCGCGGGCGAGATCGTCGCCGGGCCGCACGTCAGAAATGCCTGCAAACGGCACATCGCGGACCTGAAGCGCAAGGACGGCATCTGGTTCGACCATACGGCCGCCAATCATGCCTTTGCATTTTTCGAGGAGGTGCTGAAGCTTTCTGAGGGCCAGTTCGAGGGCGAGCCCTTCCGGCTTGAGCCGAGCCAGGCGTTCATCGTCGGCTCGCTGTTCGGCTGGAAACGCAAGGACGGCCGTCGCCGGTTCCGCCGGGCCTACATCGAACAGGGCAAGGGCAACGGGAAGTCCCCGGTTGCCGGCGGAATCGGCATTTACGGGATGACCGCCTGCCAGGAAGCTGGTGCCCAGATCTATGCGGCAGCCGCCAAGAAGGAGCAGGCCAACATCCTGTTTCGCGACGCGGTGCGCATGGTCCGGCAATCACCCGCGCTGGCACGGCGGTTGGAGTTCTCGGGTGGACCGGGACGCGAGTTCAACATCGCGCATTTGGCATCGGGCAGTTTCTTTAGGCCAGTGTCGCGCGACACCGGCAAGACCGGCTCGGGCCCGCGGCCCTATTTTGTGCTGGCGGATGAGGTCCACGAGCTTCCGGACCGCTCGATCATCGAGATGCTGGAGCGCGGCTTTAAATTCCGCCGCGATCCGCTGTTGTTCATGATCACGAATTCGGGCTCGGACCGCAATTCGGTCGCATGGGAGGAACACGAACACGCGATCCGGGTCGCGGCTGGCAATCCCGATGCGGTGACCGACCCGACATTCCTCGGTCAGGTCATCGACGACACGACCTTCAGCTATGTTTGCGGGCTTGATGAGGGCGACGACCCGCTGACCGACCCCAGCTGCTGGATCAAGGCGAACCCGTTGCTGGGCGTCACGATCACCGAGCAGTACCTCTCGGAAGTCGTGGCGCAAGCGAAAGCCATCCCGGGGCAGTTGAACGGCATCTTACGGCTGCACTTTTGTGTGTGGACCGATGCCGAAACCGCCTGGATGGCGCGCTCGACGCTTGAGCCTCTCCTGGCAGAGTTCGAGCACAAGGCTGGTGGGTCCGTCTGGCTCGGGCTCGACCTCAGCCAGAACCGGGATTTGACCGCCCTGGCTGCCGTCCAGCGTAATGGCGAGAAGGATGGCAAACCCTGCTTTGACGCATGGGTCGAGGTCTGGACGCCGGGAGATACGCTTAGCGCACGTAGCTTACGCGACAAACAGCCCTACGACCTCTGGGTCGCCGAAGGATTTCTGAATGCGCCGGCCGGCGAGAACATCAGCTTTCGCCATGTGGCCCAAGCCCTCGCCGAGATGGCGTCTGACTATCGGGTCGAGGCAGTCGCTTACGACCGTTACGCCTTCCGGCGCTTCGAAGATGAGGTCGCCGAACTCGGGCTCGACCTTGCCTTTGTCGAACATCCGCAGGGCGGCACCAAGCGGGCCAAACCATCGGGCGAGATGACTGAAGGCCTCTGGATGCCGGGCTCGCTCCGGCATCTGGAAGAACTGATCCTTGAGGGCCGTATCCGGCTCAAACGTAATCCGGTCCTCATTTCGGCGATGATGTCGGCGGTCACCGAGACCGACCGCTGGGACAACAAGTGGCTCTCCAAGCAGCGGGCCATCAACAAGATCGACGCAGCCGTCGCGCTGTGCATGGCAGTGGGGGCAGCAATGGCAGGCGACACCTCCGGCTCCATCGATGACTGGCTGAAGAGCCTAGCATGAACCTATTTCAAAAGGCGCTGGGCTACATTGCGCGCTCCATCGGCCTCACCGATCCCCGGCTGGCGCTGGCCGTCGGTGGCCGCACGACCACGACCGGCGAAGTGGTCTCAACCAGCTCGGTGCTGGGGCTCGCCTCGGCATGGGCCTGCGTCAACCTGCTGGCCGGCACAATCGCCTCGCTGCCGCTCATGGTCTACCGGACCAGGGGCGGAGCCCGGACGGTCGCAACTGAGCATCCGCTTTACCGGATTCTGCACGACAGCCCGAACGCCGACCAAACTGCGGTAGATTTCTGGGAGTTCATCTGCGCGTGCCTGGAACTGAACGGCAACGCCTATGCCGAGATCATCCGGGGCAGTAATGGCCGAGTGGTCGCACTAAGCGTGCCTATCGCGCCTGAGCTGATGACGGTGCGCCGTCTACGCGACGGCAGCCTAGAATATGAATGGTCGGATGGCGGCATTCGCAGTGTCGTCAGCCAGGACAACATGCTCCACATCCGGGGCTTCGGCGGCAACCCGCTTGGCGGTCTCTCGACGCTTAGCTTCGGCCGCCAAACCTTCGGACTGGCACAGGCCATCGAACGGGCCTCGGGCGATACCTTCCGCAACGGGGTGCGGCCCTCTGGGCTGCTGAAGACTGCCGACAGCCTGACCCTCGACCAGCGCAAACAGGCCGAGGAACTGCTGCAGGAGAAGTTTGCCGGCGCGATCAACGCCGGGCGGCCGATGCTGCTCGACCGGGGGATGGACTGGGTCCAGCTCTCGATCAGCCCGGAAGACGCGCAGATGCTGCAAAGCCGGGCCTTCTCGGTCGAGGAGGTCTGCCGCTTCTTCGGCGTGCCGCCCTTCATGGTTGGCCACACCGAGAAGACCACGAGCTGGGGCACCGGCCTCGAACAGCAGACGCTGGGGTTCCAAAAGTTCACCCTGCGCAGGCGTTTGAAGCGGATTGAACAGGCGCTCGCCAAGCAGCTGCTCTCGCCGGCCGATCGGCAGGCTGGGCTCGTGATTGAGTTCAACCTCGAAGGCCTGTTGCGCGGTGACAGCGCGGCGCGAGCCTCCTTCTACCAGTCGATGCTGGGGAGCGGCGTCATGACCATCAACGAGGTCCGCGCGCTCGAAAACCTGCCGCCGGTCGAAGGCGGCGATGTCTCCCGCATGCAGATGCAGAACGTGCCCATCACCCAGACTGGATCAGGCGCAGCGCCCGCAGCGCTCCTGCCTGCAGATCCCGGAGCTACCCCATGAACCATCTCGACTTCATCCTCGATACCAAGGCCGTCACCGAAGATGGCCAGATCGAGGGGTTGGCTGCTGGCTACGGCAATGTCGATGCCGGCGGCGATGTGATTGTGCCCGGCGCACTCGCGCGTTCGCTCAAGGGCCGCACCTCGGTGCCGATGTTGATGTACCACGACCAGACCCGCCCGGCTGGCGTCTGGACTGACTTTGCCGAGAGCCGTGACGGCCTCATCGTCAAGGGCCAGATCTCGCTTTCATCGCGCGCCGGCCAGGAAGCCCACGCCCTCGTGCGCGATGGCGCGATTGGCGGTCTCTCGATCGGCTACAAGACCATTCGCGAGCAGATTGTCGGCAAGACCCGCCAGCTGCTGGAACTTGCCCTTTACGAGGTCAGCCTTGTCACGATCCCGATGAACGAGCGCGCGGTGATCACCTCGGTGAAGTCGCTCGTCGAGGACGGACGACTTCCGACCTTGCCAGAATTTGAGAATTTCCTGCGCGAGGCAGGGTTCTCGAAAAGCCAGGCCACCGCAATTGCGGGAAAGGGCCTGGCGCCGCTGTTCCGGAGTGAGTCTGGCAGCACCCCTTCCGACTTCCTGTCGGCCCTGATGGCGCAAATCGGCGCCTGACCCCACTCCAGTTCAGGAATATCCCATGACCGATACCAAGAGCGCCGAGCAGTTGGCGCAAGAAGTGAAAGGCGTGCTCGACGCGCGTCTCAGTGAAGTGAAGTCAAGTCTCGAGGCACGCCAGAGCGAACTGCGTAGCAGCCTTGATGCCCGGCACGACGAGATCAAGTCGGACCTCGCTGCCAAACACGACAAGGTGAAGGAACTTGCCGAAGAAGCGCTGGGCAAGGCGCAGCGCGGCGAAGACCTCTCCAACGCCACCAAGCAGCTGGCTGATGAGGCGCTTGTTGCGCTCAATGAAGCCAAGGCTCGCCTCGATGAGGTCGAGCAGAAGATGGCCCGCCGCGTGGCGGACGAGGGCGCGCCTTCGTTCAAGACCATCGGCGAACAGGTTGTGGCTGACGAAGCCATTCGCGCATTCCTAGGCAACAACACCGTGCGCGGGCGCGCCAGCGTCGAGGTGAAGTCGATCATCTCCTCGCTCACCACCGATGCCAATGGTTCGGCGGGCGACCTGATTGTGCCGGACCGCATTCCCGGCATCATCTCCCCGGGACAGCGCCGCATGACGGTGCGCGATCTCCTCACCCCAGGCCGGACCGCCAGCAATTCGGTGCAGTACGTCAAGGAAACGGGCTTCACCAATGCGGCCGCGACCGTCTCGGAAACTACTGGCCCTGCCAAGCCGCAGTCTGACATCAAGTTCGACGTGGTGACCAGCAATGTGACCACGATCGCGCACTGGGTGCTGGCCACCCGCCAGATCCTCGACGATGTGCCGATGCTGCAGTCCTATGTGGACGGGCGCCTGCGCTATGGTCTGGCACTGGTCGAAGAAAACCAGCTCTTGAATGGCAGCGGCACGGGCACGGATCTTGCCGGTATTTACACGCAGGCAACCGCGTTCACCCCGCCGATCACCATTCCGGCAACGGTGACCAGGATCGATGTCCTGCGCCTGGCCATGCTGCAGACGGCGCTGTCTGAGCTGATGTCGACCGGCGTTGTGCTCCATCCCGCTGATTGGGCGGCAATCGAGCTCCTCAAGGATGGGCAGGGCCAGTTCATCGTCGGCAATCCGCAAGGGACGATCACCCCGACCCTCTGGGGTCAGCCGGTGGTCTCCACCCAGTCGATGGCCACGGGCAAGTTCCTGACCGGCGCATTCCAGCTGGGCGCGCAGATCTTCGACCGGATGGACGCCGTGGTCGAGATCTCGACCGAGGATGACCAGAACTTCCGCAAGAACCTGGTGACGGTGCTCGCCGAAGAGCGTCTCGCGCTCGCGGTCTACCGCCCAGAAGCCTTTGTGAAGGGTGACTTCGCCGCGGCTGCGACGGCGGCCACCAAGGTCTGATGAGCTTAGCAGGGCTGGTCTGATGGCCAGCCCTCCTTTTCCATTATCCAGGAGACAGCCATGATCCTTCAGGCACTCGATACCATTCATGTGAGCTCGGTGAGCTCGGAGAACATCACCACCGGCCAGACCTTCGAGGTCGATGACCAGGCGGGCCGCAGCCTGATTGAGCGCGGCCTTGCGATTGAGGTCGATGCGGCCGCTGCGGCCAAGACAGAACCCGCCGTGAAGGCCGAGCCGGAAGCCGCTGAACAGACGCCGATTGCCAATAAGGCAGGCGCTAGCGTCCGCACGAAGGCTGCCTGATGTCCGAGATCGTCACGGTAGAACCGCCTCAGGATCGCGCCGTGACGCTCGAGGAAGCACGCCAGCAGCTGCGCCTCGATGGCCATGACGAGGATCTGCTGCTCGGGGCCAAGCTCGATGCGGCGCAGGCCGAACTTGAGCAGCGGACGGGCCTCAAGCTGTGCGAACAGACCCTGGAATTGCAGCTGGACGGCTGGAGTGATGAGGTCACCGTGCCGGTCAGGCCCTGCATGGTTGCTGAGATCCGCTACACGGCGGCCAATGGCGCGACCATCATTCTGCCCGAGAGCCACTATGTTGCCCGCAAAAGGCATGGGTTCACCCGCATTCGCCTGGCATCAGGCAAGTCATGGCCCGAACTTGGGTCCGATGGCCTGATTCTGGTGACCCTGTCGGCCGGATTTGCCGAGAATGACCCCGATCTGGCGATCGCAAGGGCAGCTATCCTGGTTAAAACCGCATCCCTGTTCGAAAACCGGGAAGGGGCGACCTGTCTCGCCTTTGATACGCTGGTCGC
>CAZLTO010000005.1:0-16789 GCA_964562475.1 uncultured Sphingobium sp.
CTGTGAGGCTGCTGCTGCCGCGTCGCGGCGCGGCGCGCATACGGCGCTCATCACGTTCGAGGAAGGCCAGATCGGTGCGATGTCGTGCAACCCGGCCATCGGTGGCCTGGGCAAGGGCCATCTGGTGCGGGAGGTCGATGCGCTCGATGGCGTAATCGCACGCGCGGCGGACGATGCGGCGATCCATCACCGCATGCTGAATTCCAGCAAGGGCAAGGCGGTGCAGGGGCCGCGCATCCAGGCGGATCGCGCCCTGTTTCGCGCTTCGGTGCAGCGGCAGATTGAGGTCTATGCCAATCTCACCGTCATACCCGGCGAGGCGACCGATCTGCTGATCGAGAATCATAAGTTGTCTGGCGCAACTTTGGGCGATGGCAGCAGCGTTCGTGCCCGCGCGGTGGTGCTGGCGACCGGCACGTTCCTCGGCGGCAAGCTGTTTCGGGGCGAGGAGAATTTCACCGGCGGGCGGATCGAGGAGCGTGCCGCGACCGCGCTCGGGCGGCGGCTCCGCGCCCTCGGTCTGCCAATGGGTCGGCTCAAGACCGGCACGCCACCGCGTCTCGACGGACGCACGATCGACTGGGCAGTGCTGGAAGAACAGCCATCCGACAATGATGGCTGGACTATGAGTGCGTTGACGAAGCGTCGCATCAACCCGCAGCTTTCCTGCGCGATCACCCGCACCAACGAGCGCACTCATGACGTCATACGGTCAGGGCTGGATCGCTCGCCCTTGTTCAGCGGCGCCATAGAAGGACGCGGGCCCCGCTATTGCCCATCGATCGAGGACAAGATCCACCGCTTCGGCGAACGCGACGGCCACCAGATTTTTGTGGAGCCGGAAGGGCTCTCGACCCATCTTGTCTATCCCAACGGGATCAGCACATCGCTTCCTGCCGATGTGCAGTTGGAGATGGTGCGCTCGATGCGCGGGCTGGAGCGGGTCGCGATGCCGGTTCCGGGCTATGCGGTCGAATATGATTATGTCGATCCGCGTGCGCTTAACTGTCAGCTGGCGCTGGCGGCAATTCCGGGCCTGTTCTGCGCGGGACAGCTGAACGGCACCACCGGCTACGAGGAGGCTGCCGCTCAGGGGCTGGTCGCGGGTGCGAATGCAGCGGCCTATGCGCTGGGGTTGGAGCCACTGCTGCTGGATCGCGCCGAAAGCTATATCGGCGTGATGATCGATGACCTGATCCTGCATGGCGTAACCGAACCCTATCGTATGCTGACGGCGCGCGCGGAATATCGTTTGCGGTTGCGGGCCGATAACGCGACGACGCGGCTGACCGGCGCAGGGGTATCACTTGGTCTGGTGGACGCAGACCGTGCAAGCTGGTTCGAGACGCGGTGCTCCCAGCGCGCGAGGATAGAGGCCGAGCTTGGCGCGATATACACCACCGCGCAGATCGCCAAACTCGGAGGTGATGTGCGGCAGGATGGCGCGCGTCGCTCGCTCTATGAATGGGCGCGTTTCCCGGAATTGACCGATCTCCTAATCGCCGAGTGCCCAAGCCTGGGTGTGGCGGACGTCGCGTTGCGCGATGAGATACTCGAAGACGCACGCTATGCGCCCTATCTCGCGCGACAGGACGCGGACATTGCGGAACTGCGCCGGCATGAAGCACTACGTATTCCGCCCGGATTCGATTATGACGGGGTCGGCGGTCTGTCACATGAGATGCGCGAACGGCTGGGCGCGGCGCAGCCGGATACGGTCGCGGCGGCTTCGCGGGTAGGGGGTGTGACGCCAGCCGCGCTCGCCGCTATCATGGTGCATTTGAAGCGGAAATCCGCTGCATGACCGAGGACGAGGCGCGGGCATGGCTGCGCGCGACGTTCGATGTTCCACGTGAAACATGGGATCGTCTGGAAGCCTATGTCGAGCTGCTCCTCGCGGAGAGTGTGCAGCAGAATCTGATCGCGGAGTCCACTTACGCGCATGTCTGGGCGCGGCATATCGTCGACAGTGCGCAGCTATTGATGCTGGCGCCGCCTGCGACGAGCGATGCAAACCGCCTATGGGTCGATCTTGGCTCCGGTGCCGGATTGCCGGGCCTGGTCGTGGCGATCCTGTCCAACTATCCGGTGCTGATGATCGAGATGCGCCGGAAGCGCGTCGAATTCCTGCAATCGGTGCTTGATCGCCTTGGGCTGGGCAATGCGCGCGTCTTTCTGGGCAAGGTCGAGCGGGCGGAAATCGCCCATCCCGCTGCGGTCATCAGCGCGCGCGCCTATGCGCCGATGGAGCGTCTGATCCCGTCTGCCCATCATTTCACAGACTTTTCCACAATTTGGTTGCTGCCCAAGGGCCAAAACCATCAGAATGAGTTAGCCATCGCGCGGCGGCTATGGCATTGTGAGGCGAGCACCGAACAGAGCATTACCGCGCCGGACAGCGCGATTTTGAAGCTCACAAACGTTCGTCGGCGGCATGGCATCAGAAAGGCAGGCGGCAAGGCATGATTCGCATCGCAATCGCCAATCAGAAGGGCGGGGTGGGCAAAACCACGACGGCCATCAATCTGGCGACCGCGCTCGCCGCGACCGGGCAGCGCACATTGTTGATCGACATCGATCCGCAGGGTAACGCGTCAACGGGCCTCGGTATCGGCCATGCCGCGCGCGAATATTCGAGCTATGACTTGCTCGTGGGCGATACGCCGCTCAAGGATGCTGTGATCCGCACCCGCGTGCCGCTGCTCGATATCGTGCCCGCGACGCAGGATTTGTCCGGGGCCGAGATCGAGCTGATCGAGGTCGAGGAGCGCACACACCGGCTCAGGAAGGCGCTCGACAGCGCACCCGGACAATGGGACATCTGCCTGATCGATTGCCCCCCGTCATTGGGTTTGCTTACCGTCAATGCGCTGGTAGCCGCGCAATCCTTGCTAGTGCCGTTGCAGTGCGAGTTTTTTGCGCTGGAGGGGCTGTCGCAGCTTTTGACCACGGTCGATCGTATCCGTGGCCGCTTCAACCCGAGCCTTTCGATCATGGGCGTTGCGCTCACCATGTATGACCGGCGCAACCGTCTTACCGATCAGGTGGCGGACGATGTGCGTGCCTGCCTTGGCAAGATCGTGTTCGATACGGTCATTCCGCGCAATGTCCGCCTGTCCGAAGCGCCAAGTCACGGCCTGCCCGCGCTGATTTACGATCATCGCTGCTCGGGTTCGGAGGCCTATATGCAGCTGGCGCGCGAGCTGATCGGTCGTCTGCCTGTGCCGGAGATGGCGGCGTGAGTGATAGCGAGGAGACGCCGCTGATGGCGGACAATGCAGACGCGGGCGGCGAGAAGGCAAAAGCCACGAGCAGACCACGCGGGCTGGGGCGGGGTCTCTCCGCGTTGCTGGGCGAGACGCAGGCCGAGGAGGCGGCCGCCGGGCGCGGCGATGGCGCGACTTCGCCATCCGCAGGAAAATCGATACAAACCCTTGATATTGCTGCCATATCCCCTCACCCGGATCAGCCGCGCCGCAGTTTCGACGAGGCTGCGCTGCAGGAGCTGACCGACAGCATCGCCGAGCGCGGCGTGATCCAGCCGATCATCGTGCGCGAGCAGGCGCCGGGCCGCTATCAGCTGGTTGCGGGCGAGCGGCGCTGGCGAGCGGCGCAGCGGGCGCGTCTGCACCAGATACCGGCGATCGTGCGCAATTTCTCGGATGCCGAGACGCTGGAAATCGCGCTCATCGAAAATGTGCAGCGGCAGGATTTGAATCCCGTCGAGGAGGCGGAGGCCTATTCGCGCCTGATCGCGCAGTTTGGCCATAGTCAGGAGGCATTGGGCAAGCTGGTGGGCAAATCGCGCAGCCATGTCGCGAACCTGATGCGGCTGCTCGATCTTCCGGCCTCGGTGCTGGATATTGTCCGCAACGGCCAGCTCGGCATGGGCCATGCGCGCGCGCTGATCGGTGTCGATGACGCGGCGCACATCGCCCGGCAGGTCGTCGCCAAGGGGCTTTCCGTTCGTCAGGTCGAGAAGTTGGCGCAAAAGGCTAAAGGGCGCGGAGCTGAAGTGACCGCAAAGTCGCGCGGCGCAACTGCAACTGGTGCGAGCCGCGACGCGGATATCGTCGCACTGGAGCAGCATCTTGCCGATCTGGTCGGTCTTAAGGTCATTATCGATCATGGCGCTAATGGTGCGGGCACGCTCTCGCTCCGCTATTCCACGCTCGACCAGCTCGACATGCTCTGCCAACGCCTCTCCGGCGAGGCGATCTGATATAACGCAATCAATTCACGCTGCCGTTCCGCGCCCGCAGTTTAATCCATTGAAGGAGCCATGATGACCTACCGTAAAGCCGATCACCCGATATTGCCGCTCATTCTGGATCGCTGGTCGCCACGCGCGTTCGACCCGCGGCCGATAGATGATGCGACACTGCTCACGGTATTCGAGGGCGCGCGCTGGGCGCCGTCGTCATTCAACTATCAGCCGTGGCGGTTTGTCTATGCGAAAAACGGCGATGCAAACTGGGATGCGTTTCTGGGCGCCCTGATTCCGTTCAACCAGAGCTGGGCCGACAGGGCGTCCGTGCTGATTTATGTACTGTCCGATACCATTATGGAGGTTTATGGGGAGCGCAAGCCTTCCCACAGCCACAGCTTCGATGCCGGTGCGGCATGGATGGCGCTGGCGTTGCAGGCATACAGCATGGGCCTCATCACGCATGGCATGACCGGCGTGGATTTCGAGGCGGCCGCGAAGGTGGTCAACCTGCCGGAAGGATTTCGCGTGGAAGCCGCTGTTGCACTGGGATATCCGGGCGATGCCGCCGATCTGCCGGATGGTTTGCGCGAGCGGGAAGTGCCGAGCGATCGCAAGCCACTGAGCGAAACATTTTTCTGCGGACCATTGCCGACCGCATAACAGCTGAACAGCAGGGGAGCCGGTGGCGATGGATGAAGACAAAGCTTCGGAAATGCACAGCTCCCGGCTACAATACTGGATGTTCGGCGGCTTTGTCGCGGGCCTTTTGCTGGGGCTGATCGCCTACAGCCTCGCGGGCGGTGCGCCGTGGATCGGGTGGATTGCCGCCAATGTGACTGGCCCTGTCGGCCAGATATTCCTGCGGCTGCTGTTCATGCTGGTGATCCCGTTGCTGGTGTCGGCCTTGATCGTCGGTGTTGCCGAAATGAACGAGATGCGCGCCTTGAGGTCCATCGGCGTGCGGACGCTGCTCTATACCATCGTCGTGTCGGCGATTTCGGTGGCGATCAGCCTCGCGGTGGTAAATATCCTCCAGCCGGGCGCTGGTGTCGACCCGCAGATCGCGCGGCAACTGCTCGCCACATCGGGGGATAACGCCAAGGCGATCGTCGAGCATGCGGGCGAGGCGAAGACTGGCGTTCAGGCGTTGGTCGAGATCGTGCCCAACAACTTCATCCACGCGATGAGCGAGAACGACATCCTTGCTGTGATGTTTTTCGCGCTGATGTTCGGCATCGGCTTTCTGATTACCGATCCAGCGCGCACCCATGTGCTCAAATCCGGCATCGAGGGCGTGTTCGAGATCGCGATGAAGCTCATCGGCCTCGTCATCCGCATGGCGCCGCTCGCGATCTTCTGCTTCATGTTCAACCTCGCGGCGCTGTTTGGCTGGGATCTGATCGTGCGCCTCTCCGCCTATGTCGGCGTGGTGCTGCTGGCGCTGGCGCTGCAGATGTTCGGCGTGTTTCCGGTCTTGCTGGCACTGCTGGGGCGCAAGAATCCGGTCGCCTTCTTCCGCGAGACGCAGGAGGCGAGCGTGATGGCGTTCGCTACCGCTTCCTCAAACGCGACGCTACCGACTTCGCTGCGGGTTGCGGACGAGCGGCTGAAGCTGCCCCGGCCGATCGCGCGCTTCGTGCTCACCATTGGCGCGACCGCTAATCAGAACGGCACCGCGATGTTCGAGGGTGTGACGGTGATCTTCCTCGCGCAGTTTTTCGGTGTGGACCTGAAACTCGGCCAGCAACTGACGGTGAGGATGATCTGCATCCTGGGCGGCATCGGCACGGCGGGCGTGCCGGCGGGATCGCTGCCGGTGATTGCGCTAATCCTCGGGACAATAGGCGTTCCGCCCGAGGGTATAGGTTTGGTGCTCGGCGTCGACCGGCTGCTCGATATGTGCCGCACGACGCTGAACGTGGTGGGCGATCTGGTCGCAGCGCAGGTGATCAGCGCTCAGGCGGAGGGGGAAGCCAGCAGCGCCTGAAGCGCGGCCCATTCTGACTGGCTCGCCCCATCCGAAGCCATTTTTTGTAGCGAACGATACAGATAAAGCACCTGTCGGCCCATATCGGTGACATGCGCGCCGCCGCCCTGCTTTCCGCCGGTATTGGTCTCCACGAGCGGCTTGGCCCAGCAGTGATTCATCACATCGACCAGCATCCAGCAGCGGCGATAGCTCATGCCGAGCGCGCGTCCAGCGGCGGAGATCGAACCTTCGCGATCGATCGCGTCGAGCAGATCGGCCTTGCCTGGCCCCATCGCGATCGCCTCGCCGCACAGGATTTGCAGCCTGATCTTGAGGACGGGGGCGGCGGTGGAAGTCATCACATGAGCATGACGCTCCATCGTCTGCGGCGCAAGTAGTGTCAGCGCACCTCGAACATGCCTTCCACCTCGACTGCGCAATCGAACGGGAGCACCGCGACGCCGACAGTCGAGCGCGCATGGCGCCCGGCATCGCCGAAGATCTCGACTATCAGGTCCGACGCGCCGTTCATGATCGGCGGTAGCGCGGTGAAATCCGGCGCGGCGTTAATAAAGCCGCCCAGGCGCACGCAGCGCACCACCGCGTCGAGATCGCCGGTAATCGCCTTCAGCTGTGCGATGAGATTGAGGCCGCACAGCCGCGCGGCTTCCTTGCCCGCCTCCTCGGAGACGTCCGCGCCGAGCTTGCCCTTGTGCTGGTCCGCCAATTTGCCGTCCGCGCCGAAACAGACCTGCCCGGCAATGGTCACTAGATTTCCGCTGCGGACGGCGGGCACATAATTTGCGGCGGGCGCAGGGGCGGACGGCAGGGTGATGCCCAGCGCATTCAGACGATCCTCGATCATGCCCATTGTCGGTTCCTCTGTTGTATCATGGGTTTGGCAGGACGCGCTCACTCAAATCAGGTGCGCGAATTCCTGCAATATGTCGCGGTAGAGCTTCTTCTTGAACGGCACGATCAGCTCCGGCAGATCGTGCGGCTTGATCCAGCGCCAGTCGCGGAACTCCTGATGCTCGGTGGCGATATTGACGTCCTCGTCAGCCCCGTGGAAGCGCATCAGGAACCAGGTCTGCCGCTGGCCGCGATATTTGCCGCCCCAGATCTGGCCGATCAGTTCGTCAGGCAGGTCGTAATAATGCTCGTCCTTGCTCTGGGCGATGATACTGACCAGATCGGCGGCGATGCCGGTCTCCTCGCCCAACTCGCGATAGGCGGTTTCGCGCGGGTCTTCGCCATCGTCGATCCCGCCCTGCGGCATCTGCCATGCCTCGACCTTGCTATCGAGCCGCTGGCCCACGAACACCAGTCCGTCCATGTTGACGAGCATCATGCCAACGCAGGGGCGATAGGGGAGTATGTCCTGCATGGTATTCTATAACTCACACTAAATAAAATAGCCGCGTGAAGGGCTGATCGGAGTCGTCAATAAGCCATCGCGCTGCGAGCGTCCATATTCTTTGTTGCAGCGCACATAACTTGACGGACAGCCTGTTGCATGGAATGCGCAGACTATGGCCGAAAGCTGGAAACTCACCTTGCCCTGCACTCGTGCCGAGGCAGAAACGATCACCGAGGATATGGGCGCACTCGCGCTGCTCGATCCGCCGCCCGCGCTGATGACCGGCGAGCGCGAAGAAGATAATCCCGAAAACTGGGAGCTGCATGTCTATTTCGAGGGGAAGCCTTCGCCAGAGACGGTCAGCCAGGTGCAGGCGATGCTGCCGAGCAGTCGGGGCGCGAAACCCGTGCTCGAAAAGCTGCCCGATGAGGATTGGGTGACGTTGAGCCAGCAAGGCATGGAGCCAGTGATCGCGGGCCGTTTTCATGTGCGCAATCATGCGGAAGATCCGGTGCCCGCTGGCCTTGTTCCGCTGCTGATCCCGGCGGGGCGGGCGTTCGGCACCGGCCAGCATGAAACGACCCTCGGCTGCCTCGCGATGCTTGACCGTTGCCGCCGGATCGGAGAACGGTTCGGCTCGGTGGCGGATATCGGCACCGGCACCGGCTTGCTTGCCTTTGCAGCGCTCCAACTCTGGCCGCGTTGCCATGCGACCGCATCCGACATCGACCCCGCCGCTGTCGAGGTAAGCGCGCAGAATGCTGTGCTGAACGGCGTAAAACTGGGCCGGGGCCGGGGTGAACTGGCGCTGTGCACCGCGCCGGGGGCGGATCATCCGCTAATTCAGGCGCGCGCGCCTTATGAGCTCATCATCGCCAATATCCTTGCCGGGCCACTGATCGAGCTTGCGCCTTCGCTCGCCGCTATCCTGTCCGATGGCGGCACCTTGATTCTCGCCGGGCTGCTGGACGGCCAAGCCGATGCGGTGATCGCCGCCTACCGCGCGCAGGGGCTGCGGCTGATCGACCTGCTGGAGCAGGGTGACGATAATGGCCGCCACTGGCCGACGCTGCGCTTCCGCAAGCGTCCGGCGATCGGCTGGAAACGCCCGCGCCGTTGGAGCGCGGGGGCCAATGGCGAAGCGCCGGGCTTCGGCAGCTGGTGATCTAGGCGAACCGGGTGCTCAGCCGCCTCACCTTGCGCGATTTCCGCAATCATGAGGATGCGCTGATCGTGCCGCGCGCGCGCTTCGTGCTGCTCACCGGCGATAATGGCGCGGGCAAGACCAACATATTGGAGGCGATCTCGCTGCTCGCACCGGGTCGGGGTTTGCGGGGCGCGCGGTTGGGCGAGATGGCGCGGCAGGGCGGCTCGGGCGGATTCGGTGTGGCCGCGCAGGTCGATGGCGTGACGATCGGCACCGGCGCACTTGCCGAGACCCCCGACCGGCGGCAGGTGCGGATCGGCGGGGTCAGCCATGCCGCCTCGGCGCTGGCGGAATCTCTCTCGGTGATCTGGCTGACCCCGGCGATGGACCGGCTGTTCATGGACAGTGCTGGCGACCGGCGGCGGTTCCTCGACAGGCTGACGCTGGCGGTGGAGCCGGGCCATGCGGTGCATTCCACCCGCTATGAGGCGGCGATGCGTGCGCGCAACAAGCTGCTCGCCGAGCGCGATCGCGCGTGGGATGAGGCATGGCTCGGCGCGCTGGAGGCGCAGATGGCGGAGCATGGCGCAGCGATCCACGGCGCGCGGGCGGCGCTGGTGGCGCAGCTGGGCGAGGCTCTGGCGGCGCAGGCGGAGGGGCCATTCGCACGGCCTATTTTGGCGCTGTCCGATTGGGAGGGGGCTGACAAGCCGCTGGAGCAGGCATTGCGCGAGGGCCGCCGCCGCGATGCCGCCGCCGGGCGCACGCTCGCCGGGCCGCATCGCTCGGATTTGCAAGTCACCTATCAGGCCAAGGGTCAGGCGGCCGCGCTGTGCTCGACCGGCGAGCAGAAGGCGCTGCTACTTTCAATCCTGCTCGCCCATGCGGCTTTGGTGGGGGCTGAACGGGGCAGGCCGCCGGTGCTGCTGCTCGATGAAGTCGCCGCGCATCTCGACCCCGCCCGCCGCCTCGCCCTGTTCGAACGATTGGCGGCCACCGGCAGCCAGATCTGGATGACGGGGACGGAAGCGGCGCTGTTCGACGGAATAGAGCATGCGACGCGACTGCGGGTGGTGGAGGGAAGGGTGATGGAGGGGTAGGGAAAAAAGGAGAAAGCGGACTGTCGGGACACGACACCATTGCGGATGCCACAACGTCCGTCACCCTGAACTTGTTTGGTGTTTATCCCGATCGAGCAATGGCGTGTGAGGCCCAATGGATGCTGACCCGCAGGGCAGCGAAGCCAACCAAGTTCAGCATGACGAGTGGGCAGATAGTCCGCTCTCCACAACAAAGCCGCCCTCTACTCCGCAGCCTTGTCCTCGAACCATGCCTCTACCGGCCCACTCAATTTGATCGTCATCGGGTTGCCGAAACGATCGCGCGCCTTGCCTGCGGCGACGCGGACCCAGCCTTCGGAAATGCAATATTCCTCGACATCGGTGCGCACCCGGTCCTTGAAGCGGATGCCGATACCGCGCTTCAGCACGTCCATGTTGAAATGGGGGCTGTTGGGGTTGACGGCGAGGCGATCGGGCGGGGTGTTGGAAGCTGGCGCGGCGGCGGGGGTTTCGGTGTCGGTCATGCCCAAGCGCCTAACGGGTGGGCGCGCCCGAATCAACCATATTAAAGTTCATGGTTTTCTGTGATTTGGCTGCGCCGGTCTACGGCTCCGAGTCGGCAGGATGTTCCACCTGCCTCGAAATCACTCCAATGTGCCGAGGAACCGCGCCGGGCACATTTCCGCGTAAAGCCTGACCGGCGATGGCACGCTCATGCGTTCGCCGTCGACCAGCATCGCGAGTTTGCCCGTGCTGTCCGAGAGGGTGATCTCCGGCGCTTCGTCGAGATGCACCAGCGGCCCGCCGAGAAAGTCCCGGTTGAGCCAGGCCCAGCCATGCTGCGCGATATCGGCAAGGGTATCCGCCTTGATTTCCTGCGCGCAGAGCATGTCTTCACGCGGCTCTATGAATATTGCGGTGTAGAGCGGGTCGTGGTTGCCCAGGCGCACGCCGGGTTCGGACAGGGTTGTCTGGAGCGCGTCGCGGGCCTCCTCAACGATCGCCTCGACATCGCCGGAGCGCAGCGCCTCGCGCACCTCGCCCCACGCAGCGGTCGCGCCGGCAATGACTCCGACCAGTGAGCGAAAGCCCCGCCCGGCAATCTGAGGGAGCCGGACGATCTCACCGCCGTTCGCCGCTTTTTCGATGATGGTCGCGACATCGGCGTCGCCATGCAGCTTGTGCGCGAGCAAGTTCATCGTGCCGCCGGGGAGGACCAGCAGCGCCACGCCGGCTTCCTCGCCATATTGCGCGATGGCTGCGTTCGCGGTGCCGTCGCCGCCGAGGCATGCGATGATATCGGGCAGCGGCTTCTGTGTCGGCAGCGCTTCCTTGCCCAGATCGACAAGCTTTATCAGCCGATATCCGTTTTCGCCGATTACAGCGCATGTCTGCTCGATCACCTGCCAATCGGTGGCTTTGCTCATGCTGTTGGCTATCAGCCACATCGTACTCATGACGGCTAAACACCCCGCGCGGCAAAAAGTGCCGTGCGTCCTTTGAAATTGACGGCTATGGCGGCTCGGACGAGGAGAGTGCGAAGGCGTGGCTGAGACGGGCATTACGGCAATCCTATTGGCAGGCAGCAGACCGGGTGCCGATCTGCTCGCGGTGGCGGCGGGCGTGCAATGGAAGGCGTTGGTCCCGGTGGCGGGCAGGCCGATGATCGACGTTGTCACGCGCACGTTGGTGGACCATCCGCGCATCGCCCGCGTCATCGTGATGGGGCAGGAGCCGAATGCGCTGACAGCCGACCCGCAGACCGCATGGCTGCGTGACGACCCGGGAATCGCGTTTCGCGTCAGCGGCGCGGGAATCAGCCAGTCGCTGCTCGACTGGCTCGACGCCCATCCGCAAAGCCTGCCCGTGCTGGTGACGACGGCGGACAATGTGCTGCTCGATGCCGCGATGATCGATGCGTTTCTTTCAGGTGTCGGGGATGCGGACGTCGCTGCCGCGGCGGTGGAGCGGCGGGCGCTGATGCGTGCTTATCCTGAATCCCGCCGCACCTGGCTCAAATTTCGCGGCGGAGCGTGGTCCGGCGCCAACCTGTTCTGGCTGAGCGGAGATAATGCGAAACACGCGTTGCAAAAATGGCGCACAATTGAGCAGGACCGCAAGAAAGGCTGGAAGATCGTGTTCGCCTTCGGGCCGGGGCTGCTGCTGGCGGCGGCGCTGCGGCTGCTCACGATCCATCAGGCAATCGCGCGCGCCGGGCGCAGGTTGGGCGTTAACGCGCGGATCGTGCCGATGCCGTTCGCGGAAGCCTGCATCGATGCGGACAAGCCGGAAGACATTGTCCTGATCGAAGCGATCCTCGCGAAAAGGCAGCGGCCATGACCGGGCCGTATCGGCCTTCCGCCGCGCCGTCGCGGACATGGGTGGCGATTGCCCTCTGTGCAAGCGGGGTGGCGATGTTCTCGCTGATGGATGTGTTCATGAAGATCACGTCGCTCGTCATCGGCGCCTATAGCGCGGTATTGTGGCGCAGCCTCGCGGGCAGCCTTCTGAGCGGCGGTATACTCTTGGCGAAAGGGGCCCGCCGCCCGCCTGCGCCCGTGATGCGCCTCCATATCCTGCGGGCGCTGCTCATCGGGCCGATGGTGTGGTTGTTTTTCTGGTCGTTCACGCGCCTGCCGCTGGCGGAGGCGATCGCGCTGTCGTTCGTCGCGCCGATCATTGCGCTGGGCCTGACGCCGCTGATGCTGGGCGAGCATGTAGGCCGTTACTCTATCATCGCCGCGGTCATCGGCGTTGTCGGCGTGCTGGTGATCCTCGCCGGGCGGCTGGGCGGCAACTATCAGTCCGGTGCGCTGCTGGGCGCGGGCGCGGCCATTCTCTCGGCGGTTTTCTATGCAGTGAATCTGATCCTGCAACGCCAGCAGGCGCAGCTCGCCAGCGCCTATGAAGTCGCTTTCTTCCAGAACCTGTTCGTGCTGCTGCTGTTCCTGCCGCTCGCGCCGTGGCTGCTGGAAACGAACATCCTGACGACATGGGACGTGATCCTCGCCGCCGCCGCGCTCGCGGTCTTCTCGCAGACAGTCCTCTCCGCGGCGTATGCGCGTGCACCGGCAAGCCGGCTGATCCCGCTTGAGTATAGCGCGTTTCTGTGGGCTTGCCTGTTCGGCTGGTGGTTTTTTGGCGAGGCGTTGACGGTGCCGGTGGTGGTGGGGGTGGTGCTGATCGTGATCGCATGCATGATCGCTGCGCGCGAGCAGCCGCAACTGGCGGCGCGCGTGGAGGCGGAGAGCATATGACGGCTATCCTGGTTCGCGATGCTACCCGTCAGGATGCCGCGCTCATCCATCATTTCATTTGCGCGCTGGCGGACTATGAGAAACTGCGCGATCAGGTGAGGGCTAGCCCGGAAGGCATAGCCGGGCTACTCTTCGGACCACGGCCCTATGCCGAGGTTCTGATCGCCGAGGCGGGCGGAAAGCCGGTCGGCTTTGCATTGTTTTTTCACAATTTTTCGACCTTCGAGGGCAGGCCGGGCATCTATCTCGAGGATCTTTATGTCGAACCGCAGGCGCGTGGCCTCGGCGCGGGCAAGGCGCTGTTCGCGCGTCTCGCGGAGATCGCGATCGAGCGGGATTGCGCCCGGCTCGAATGGTCTGTGCTCGACTGGAACGCGCCGTCGATCGCCTTCTATCGGTCGCTGGGCGCGCAGGCGATGGACGAGTGGACCATCTATCGCCTCGACGGCGACGCGCTTGGCCGCCTCGCCCATTCGGTGCAAGATCAAGCCGACTCTTGACGGCGACTCCCCTGCCGGGGCATTGTAGCATCAGGAACAAATCGGGGACGACTTTTATGGCAAGCCGCGCACCGGCCAAGCGTGCTCCGGATTGGCGGGCCGCACTGAAGCGCAGCCTGATGCGCGCGGCGCAGGTTACGGGCGCGGTCCTGCTCGGCATGTTGACTGTCGCGCTCGCGCTCGCGCTGCTGAGCTATAACCGGCTCAACGACACTAGCGATGGCGTGAGCGCTGCTGCGGGCAACCTGATGGGGGCGCTGGGCGGGGCAGCGGCCTATCAGCTCTATTTCTTCATCGGGCTTGGCGCGTGGCTGGTGCTGCCGCTGATCGCGATATTCGCGCGCCGCCTGTGGCTGGAGGACGACATGACCGGCTGGCGGCGGCAGGTCGGCCAGTGCCTTGGCGGCCTGCTGATGGTCGACATGGCGTTGCTGATGTTGAGCCCGGACGATCCTGTCGATCTGCCCGCCAAGCGATCCGGCATACTGGTGCACTTCCTCTACCAGACGCTGGCGCGGGCTATCCCGCCGCTGGGGCGGGCGGAATATTGGCTCTATTGGGGCAGCGCGGCCGTGCTTCTTGGCGCGGGCGCTGCCTTGTGGGTGCGCAGCCTGCGTCTGGAGCGGCCCTTGTTTACGCTGCGCCGTCCGAACCTGCCGAAAATCGGCTTGTTCCGGGCTGCGCCGCCACGGGAGGATTCGGCGTCGGGCGAGGAAAACCGCCCCGTGACGCCCCGCCCGCAGGTCACCAATGAGACCAAGCCGCCGATCCGCATCCAGTCGCCGGAACTGCCGCCTGCGCAACGTGCCCCGACGGCGCAAACCTCCCCGCGTCAGGAAGATCTGTTCGCGCCGAGCGAGCGCCCCGCGATGCTGCCATCGCCGGAATTGCTCGCTGAAATTCCACCCTGCACCGGCGGCAAGATCGACAAGGCCGCGCTGGAACGCAACGCGCGTCTGCTGGAAAGCGTGCTCGACGATTTCCATGTGAAGGGCAATGTCACCGAGGTGCGCCCTGGCCCGGTCGTCACCATGTATGAGCTGGAGCCCGCGCCCGGCATCAAGGCAAGCCGCGTGATCCAGCTTGCCGACGACATCGCGCGCAACATGTCGGCGCTTTCGGCCCGCGTCGCCACCATTCCCGGCCGCACGGTGATGGGCATCGAGTTGCCCAATGCCAAGCGCGAGGGCGTGTCGTTCCGCGAACTCATTACCAGCGAGGCGTTCGTCAATCAGGGCGCGCAGTTGCCGATCATCCTCGGCAAGAACATCAGCGGCGAGCCGGTGGTGGCTGATCTCGCGCCGATGCCGCACCTGCTGATCGCGGGCACGACAGGCTCGGGCAAGTCGGTGGGCTTGAACGCGATGATCCTGTCGCTGCTCTACCGCATGACGCCGGACGAGCTGCGCCTCATCATGATCGACCCCAAGATGCTGGAATTGAGCATCTATGACGACATCCCGCATCTGCTCTCCCCGGTCGTCACCGAGCCGTCGAAATCGATCCGCGCGCTCAAATGGGCGGTGGAGCAGATGGAGGACCGCTACCGCATGATGGCGTCGATCTCGGTGCGCAACCTCGCCAACTACAACGAGAAGGTCCGCGCCGCCCGCGCCAAGGGCAAGCCGCTGGGCCGTAAGGTGCAGACCGGCTACGACCCCGAAACGCACCAGCCAATCTACGAGGAAGAACAGCTCGATTACCAGATCCTGCCACAGATCGTGGTGGTCGTCGATGAACTGGCGGACCTGATGATGACTGCGGGCAAGGAGGTGGAATTCCTGATCCAGCGCCTCGCGCAGAAGGCGCGCGCGGCGGGCATCCACCTCATCCTCGCCACCCAGCGCCCATCGGTTGACGTCATCACCGGTGTCATCAAGGCCAACCTGCCGACACGGATCAGCTTCTTCGTCACCTCCAAGATCGACAGCCGAACCATCCTCGGCGAGCAGGGCGCCGAGCAGCTCTTGGGCAAGGGCGACATGCTCTATATGGCGGGCGGCAAGGGCCTAGTGCGCGTGCACGGGCCGTTCGTCTCCGACGAGGAAGTGCGCGCGGTCGCTGATCACTGGCGCGCGCAGGGCAAGCCTGATTATATATCGGCCGTTACAGAAGAACCGGAGGAAGGCAGCTTCGCGCTCGACGGCGTCGATCTCGGCGAGGACAGCCCGGATGCGCAGCTGTTCCGCAAGGCGTGCCAGCTGGTGTTCGAGAACCAGAAGGCGTCGACCAGCTGGTTGCAGCGGCAACTGCGCGTCGGCTATAACAGCGCCGCACGGCTGATCGAGCGGATGGAGGAGGAAGGACTGGTCGGCGCGCCCAACCATGTCGGAAGGCGCGATGTATTGCGCGACGAAATGGGCAATCCGCGATAGAAGCGCAGAATGACAATTGCATTTTTCGCTACACCACGGTGCTGTCAGTCTAATGCTAACCTGTCTCCACTTGCGACGATTTGCTGCATAGAAAGACCGGCATGAAAGCCATTTCCTACAAGCGCCACCGGTTCCCGCCGGAGGTAATTCAGCACGCCGTCTGGCTCTATTTCCGGTTCACACTGAGCCTGCGCGACGTCGAGGATCTGCTCGCTGAGCGCGGAATCGAGGTCAGCTACGAGACCGTTCGGTGCTGGTCTCGCAAGTTTGGGCCAGCCATTGCGCGGAACCTTCGGCGGCTTCATGGAAAGGCCGATACGGTGTGGCATGCCGATGAGATGTTGGCTAAGATTGGCGGCAAGCGCATGTATATGTGGCGCGCTGTAGACAAAGAAGGATTCGTCCTCGATGCTATTGTGCAAAAGCGACGGAACAAGGCTGCAGCGTTGAAACTCCTGAGAAAATTGCTCAAACGGCAGGGCTTTGTTCCAGACAAATTCGTCACTGATGGCCTCTCATCTTGCAAGGCAGCGATGAAGGAACTGTGCTGCCAGGCCCGGCACGAACCCGGGCGCCTCCGCGAAAATAATCGCGCGGAGAACAGTCATCTCCCCGTCCGACGACGAGAGCGAAAAATGCAGCGGTTCAAATCCCAGGGCCAAGCCCAGCTATTCGTCTCCACCCACAGCGCCGTCTACAACACATTCAGCATCGAACGCCATCTCACTTCCAGAAACACCATGCGCTATCTCCGGAACGCCGTCATGGAGAAATGGAAAATCGCGTCCGCTCCTGCCGGATGAAAATTGAGGTTGATACCTTCGCTCAAACTCAATCGGTTAACGTGACAATCCCGGCATGCCGGGCACCATGGGCAGGACCGGCTGCTCGCGATCGAGCGCCTGAATCT
>CAZLTO010000006.1:0-16679 GCA_964562475.1 uncultured Sphingobium sp.
TTTTATCTGCTTGTTGATGATGACCTCGAACCCGATGGGCTGGTCGAGCTCTTCATTGGAGAGCTGTGCGCCGGGTGTGACCAGACCCTTTTCGATCGCCTTTTGCCGCACCTTCTCGCGGTTGATGCCCGCGCCGTCGTCCGCAATCGAGATCACGATGCGGCCAGAGCGCTGCTCGGCGGAAAGGTGGAGCTTGCCCTCGGCAGGCTTGCCATTGGCGAGACGGACTTCCGGCTTCTCGATGCCATGATCGACCGCGTTGCGTATGAGGTGGGTCAGCGGCTCGCCGAGGCGCTCGACCACGGTCTTGTCCAGCTCCGTGCCTTCACCGCTCATGGTCAGAATCACGCGCTTGCCGGTGTCCGTCTCCAGTTCGCGGACAATGCGTGGCACGCGGGAGAACACCGAACCGATCGGCTGCGCGCGGATCGACATGGTGCTTTCCTGAATGTCGCGGGTGAGCAAATCGAGCATGCCCATCTCGTCAATCGAGTTGAGGCCATGGCTGGCGAGGCGCTGGGCCATCATCGCCTGCGCGATCACCAGCTCGCCGACGGTGTCGATGAGCTTGTCAAGCTTGGCGAGGTCGACGCGCACGGTCTGGCCGGGCGTGCTGACGGTGCGGGCCTGCGCGGGTGTTGCCGCAGCGACGACGGTCGGTATCTCGGCAACCTGGGCAGCGGGCGCTTGCACCGTTTCGGCGGCTTTGGGTTCAGCCTTGGTTGCCGGAGCCTTGGGCGCTGACTCCGCCTCGGCCCTGGTTTGCATCTTCGCCCCGGGGGCGGGTGTGTGGGGCATCTTCACTGCGATGTCGGTACACACCACGGGTGCAGTGAGTGCGGAGATCGAAAGCTCGCACTCGTTGCCGATGAAATCGAATATTTCCTCGATAGCGCTCTTTTCGATGCGCGCGGGGACGAAGAAGGTCCAGGAAAGATAGGCTTTCTCGACATCGAGCGCATCGAGCGTTGGGATTCCGCTGGCGTCGGTGGAGAGGCAATGCCCACCCATATCTTCCAGCTCGCGCAGCATCAGCAGCGGCTCGCTGCCATTGGCGAGCGCGCCATCCAGAAAGCGGACGGCCACGTGCCAGCCATGATGCTCATCAGATGCGGGCGCAGCTTCTTCGATGCGGGGCGCGTCGGAATGCTTTTCAGCTGATTCAGCGGGGGCTTGCATTGCGGCGGCCTCCTGCGCTTCCATCGCGCGCTCGACTTCGGCGGCGGCGGCCTCCATTGCGGCGGCCTCTTCCTCGCCAACAGCAAGGTCGCCCATCATCGCATCGAGATCGAAATCGAGGCCGAGATCGTCGGCGGGCGCCGCTGCCTCTTCCGTCGGCGCTTCCGAGGCCGATTCAGTCTCGGCCGTTCCCTCGAAAACAGGCACCCCGGCGGCGGCTTTCTCGGCCACTTCTTCCAGCTGCGCGCTGATCGCCGCGTCGTCCGGACTTTCGGCTATGCCCCGCACGGCGGCGACATGATCGGCCAATATATCGAATGCGCGCAGCATCAGGCTATTCAGGCCATCGCTCAGGCCAAGGTCGCCATCGCGGACATAGGAAAGCACGGTCTCGAACTTGTGCGTGAACTGCTGGAGCAGCGTGAAGCTGAACGCGCCTGCGCCACCCTTGATCGAATGCACCGCGCGGAAGATGCCGTTCACCGTTTCGGCGTTCGCCGTGCCGGAGCGGCAGGCCATCAGCCCTTCCTCGGCCTGGCCCAGGGCTTCCTCGCATTCGAGGAAGAAGATGTTCATGATTTCATCATTGGTCATGGCGGTGCCCCGTCCAGTTGAAGGCGCTGGTCAATCCTGCGATCTGCGCCGCGCCAAGCATGGCTGGCGAGGCCTGGACCGTCATCGAAATGCCGCGGGCGGCAGCGGTATGCTGGGCGCTGAGCATCAGTTGCAGTCCCGATTGGCCGATACGGGTCACATCCCGTCCATCGACCATCACCTCCGCGCCCGGCTGGAGCGCCTGATCGAGAGGAGAAACGAGAGCGCTCGCCGTGGTTCGGTCTATCACTGCCGGAAGTATGATCATGCCTGTGCTCGTCCGTATCCAGTTCTGCTCACTTAAAATTCCGACCAGTCATCGGCATCCACCGAGAGGGCGAGGTTGCCGCTGATGCGCGGCGCAGGCTTCGAGCTTGAGATGCTGACTGGCGCGGGGTTCTTCATCTCTGTGGCGCCGTTTCCGAGCTTGAAACGGGTGATGAGCTTCGTCAGGTCTTCCGCCTCGCCTGCCAGGCTGCGCGCTGCGGCGGTCGATTGCTCGACCATCGCGGCGTTCTGCTGGGTCATCTTGTCCATGTCGTTGACCGAGGCGTTGACCTGCTGAAGGCCCGCCGACTGGGTTTCGGTCGACGACGAGATCGAGGAGATGAGCGCGCTGATCTCTCCGACGCGGGAAACGATGCGGCTCAGCATGGTGCCGGCCTCGCCGACCAGGCTTACGCCTTCGCCGACCTGCTGCGCGCTGGTGGTGATCAGGTCCTTGATGTCGCGCGCGGCCTCGGCGCTGCGCTGGGCAAGCGCACGCACTTCGTTGGCGACGACCGCAAAACCCTTGCCTGCATCGCCTGCGCGCGCGGCCTCGACGCCAGCATTGAGCGCGAGCAGGTTAGTCTGGAAGGCAATGCCGTCGATCACGGTGATAATGTGGCTGATTTCCTGAGAGCTTTTCTCGATTGCGCCCATCGCGTTCACCGCCTTGTCGACGACGAGGCCGCCTTCGCTGGCTTCACGGTGAGCATCGCTGATTGCGCTGGTCACCTGCGCGGCGCTGTGGGCGGTTTCTTTCACCATGCTGGTGATCTCGTTCATGGAGGTGGCCGATTCGGCGAGCGAGGCCGCCTGCTGCTCGGTGCGCTGGGAGAGGTCGTTGGTGGCGGAGCGGATTTCGCCCGCGCCCGCATGGATGGAGCGCGACGCCTGCGTGACCGCGGTCATGGTGCTCGACATGTTGTCGAGCGCACTGTTGAAGTTTTGCACCAGGCTCTCAAATTCTGACGATACCGTGTCGGTGATGCGATAGCCGAGATTGCCCTCGGCCAGCTGCGCCAGCGCGCGGTCCAGAACTTCCACGATATGCTCGCTGCTCTTGCTTTCGATCGCTGCCCGGGCATTTTCGCGGAACGTCACCATGGCGCGCACCATGCGGCCCACGCAATCCTTATGGTCGCCGTATTCAAAGGGGCTTTCGAGGTCGCCGGCTGCAAGCCCTTCCATGCGCACCACCGTGTCGACATAGGGGGCGCAGATCAGCTCGCCTGCCACAATCACCGTCGCAAGTGTACCTGCCAGGGCGGTCGCCGCAACGGCATAGCCGATGGTTGCCATTCCCATGCCCACCAGGATTGCGGCGGCGATGCCGCATATGCCCCAGAAGCCGTGAATGAATAGCAATGCCTTGAATTTGACCCGGATCGGTGCCTGCCGTTTAAACCAATCGAACATATCTTGCGCTCCTCAGACTCTTTACGGCGCGACCCAGCCACGCAGTCTGTCCCTATAACTATCCTGATATGGCTAGTATAAATTGGTTAACGGAGCGTATCCGGCGCAGCCGCTTCAGACAGATTTACCCGATGCGGGAAAGAAGGGGGGAGCCTATTTCAGAACTGGCTCCAGTCGTCTGCCTCCAGCGCGAGCGCGAGATTGCCTGACTTGGCTTGCGAAACGCCGGATGTCGATGCGGATTGCCACCCGTATGCGGGCGGCGCGATTGATAGGAGCGCCCGACGGTTCAGTCTGAAACGCGAGACGAGTTGCCGCATTTCCTGCGCCTCATCGGCGAGGCTGCGGGCGGCGGCGGTGGTCTCTTCAACCATCGCGGCGTTCTGCTGGGTCATCTTGTCGATATCGTTCACGGTGTCGTTTACCTGCGCCATGTTTTGCGCCTGTGTCTCCGTTGAGATCGCCATGCTGGCGATGAGGTTGTTGACTTCGCCGACCTTGGTGAGGATGCGGCCCAGCATCTCTCCGGTCTGGCCGACCAGGCTCACGCCCGATTCCACATGCTGGCCGCTGGTGGTGATGAGGTTCTTGATGTCGCGCGCGGCTTCAGCGCTGCGCTGGGCGAGGGCACGGACCTCGTTGGCTACAACCGCAAAGCCCTTGCCCGCGTCGCCTGCCCGAGCCGCTTCGACGCCTGCATTAAGGGCGAGAAGGTTGGTCTGGAATGCGATGCCGTCAATCACGCTGATAATCTGACTGATCTGCTGCGAGGATGTCTCGATCGCGCTCATCGCGTTTACTGCCTGCTGGACGACTGTACCGCCGTCGCGTGCCTCGCGGTGTGCTTCGTCGATTGCTGCACTAACACCGATGCGCGCCACTGCGGTTTCCTTGGTCATCGCCGTGACGGTGTTGATTGAGGCCGAGGCTTCCTCCAGCGAAGCCGCCTGCTGCTCGGTGCGGCGGGAAAGATCGTCGGCACCCGCGCGGATCTGGGTCGCGCCCGTGTCGACATTGGCTGCGGTGTCCGTCACTCTGCCGAGGACGATATCCAGCTCGGAGATTGTGTGGTTGAAGATGGTCCGCAGCGCCTCATAGTCTGCGGAGAACGGCTCATTGATACGATGCACGAGGTTGCCCTCGGCGAGCTGCTCCAGCCCTGCGCCCAGTGCCTCAACCACATGTCGCTGCCGTGCTTCCGCCTCGGCCTTGGCGATTCCGGCCTCGCGGAATATGCGCATCGCCTGCGCCATCAGCCCGATTTCATCGGCGCGACCCTCGCCAGAGATGACAATATCATAATTGCCTGCGGCCATCTCATGCATTTCCTCGGAGGTCGTTTCTATGGGCGCGATTACGCGGCTGCGGAGGAATTTTGCGCCGATCATAAGCCCGGAGATTATCAGGCCCGCTGAGACGGCCAGCACAGCAAGGCAGAGATAGAGCAGTCGCGCACTATACGCGTCGAGCGTTTGCTTCTCCTGATCCGTCAGCGCAACGAGCTTGAGGATTTCTGCCTTGTGCGCATTATATTCAGGGGTCAGCCGCGTGTCGTGGATCTGCTTGGCGCCAACCCAGTCTCCGGCTTGCGCAGCGGAAACCAGTGCATCAGTATCGGTCCAGAAGGCATCGGCGCTCTTATGGGTCGCTTCCAACTGTTGCTTCAACGCATCGGAAATATCTGCATCACGCCAATAGGATTTGCGCTCCTCATAGGTTTTACGCAGCGCGGCAAGAGCCTCGGCATGGCCTGAGACCTGCTGATCCTCGATCATGATGGTCGTTTCCATGAATGGTTCGACGATGTAGATCGGTGACGGGAGCACGTCCGCTACGAGATCGCTCTGCATCTGGTTGGCCCGATGTAATGGCCCGCCAAAGCTGATCTCCCTGATTGCCAGCGCTGAAAATAGGATAGCCGCCAGGACAAGTCCGATGAGCGTACCGCTGCCGCGGTGCGCAATCTGCTTCAATGTCATTTTTACAACCCCACATTGTAAGTTCTGCGGCGTTTTTTACGGAGGTTGTGGTCAATAAGAGGTAAACGGCAGGAGAAATCCCGCTTGCCATACATAACGGTTTGATACTGAAAGGATAAGGCCGCGCGCAGCCTTCCGGTCACTCGATAATCAGTGCTTCGTCAGGCTGATGTTTGACGCGGGCCTTCTTGAGTAGCAGCGTAAGCGGGATGGCGGCTGCCGTTATGAACATCATGAAATAATAATCGTTAAGAAAGGCGATCATGGTTGCCTGTCGCGTCACTTCCGCGTTCAGGAGCGCGAGGGCTGTTGGCACCGCATCGCCCGGCACCGAGAATAGCCGGGGGTCGACCCACAGGCTGTAGGGCGTGAGATAGCCGGTGAGGTTGGCATGGCTATCCGCGCTGCTGCGGGCCAGAAAGGTCATTACCAGCGATATCCCGGCCGATGAGCCTATGGACCGCGTGAGATTGAGGATGCCGGAACCATCCGTGCGCCATTCGGCGGGAAGGGTCGAGAAGGCCGTCAATGATATGGGCACGAACAGCATGCCGAGGCCCGCGCCCTGCAATACGCCATTAAGCGCCATCTCGGTGGCGCTGACATCCATGTTCCACTGGGTCATGTGCCAGAAACTTGCCGCAGTCATGGCAAGACCGGCCGTCATCCAGAGCCTGGGATCGACGCGATTTATGACTTGCCCTGAAATACCGGTCATGATCAACACGCCGATGCCTCGGGTCGCCAGCAACAGCCCTGCGTCCAGCACGGGATAGTTCATCAGGCTCTGTAGCATGATCGGCATCAGCGCCATCGCCGCAGCCATTACAATACCCACGATGCCCATCAGCACGGAGCTTATCATCAGGTTACGATTGCCCAGCAAGGTCATGGGATAGAGGGGATTGCGACTGGTTCTGGTATGGACGGCAAACATCCAGAAAGCGGACAGGCTGATGCCCAGTTCCAGCCAGATTTCGACACTGTTGAACCAGTCCGCATGCTGGCCGCGATCGAGCATCAGCTGAAGACCGGCGAGGCCCACGCCCAAGAGCGCGAGGCCAAGCACATCGAGCGACCGCGAGGGGCGCTTCAGATCGGGCAGGAACAGGAACAGGCCGAGGAACGCGAGCGCGCCAAGCGGCACATTGACGAAAAACACCCAGCGCCAGTCCATGTTGTCGGTCAGCCATCCACCAACTACGGGACCAATGATCGGGCCGGTAACCACGCCCATCCCGAATATCGCCATCGCCTGGCCGCGTTTTTCAGGCGCCGTGTTATCGAGCATCACAGTCTGGCCCAGCGGGGAGAGAAAGGCGCCGAAAAGCCCCTGCATGATGCGGAACAGCACCATCGTATCGAGGTTGACCGCCAGGCCGCACAGCACGGACGAGATCGTGAAACCTCCGACCGAGATCAGATACAGCTTGCGTCGGCCCAGATGATCGGCGAGCCATCCCGTAGCCGGAATAGCAATGGCGGCGGCGACGATATAGCTGGTGAGCACCCAGCTCACGCTGTCCTGATTGGCGCCCAGCGCCGCCTGCATATGGGGCAAGGCGACATTGGCGATCGTCATGTCGAGCACCTGAATGAGCATCGCCAGGATCGCGGCTGCCTTCAGCATGCCGGGATAGCGGGACATGCCGGGCGGCAAGGCCGCGCCCGGCGCGCCTGCGTCAGTCGTCGACATACACAGTCACTTCGCTGCTCAGTCCCGCAATCAGCGGGCGTGGCGAAGCTTCGTCAATCGCGATACGCACCGGCACGCGCTGCGTTACCTTGACCCAGTTGCCATTGCCGTTCTGTGCTGGCAGCACCGAGAATTCGGAGCCGGTGCCGCCGCCGATGCTGGCGACATGCCCCTTCAATGTGACATTCTTATAGGCGTCGAGCGTGATTTCTGCCTTCTGACCGGGGCGGAGCCTGTCCAGCTGGGTTTCCTTGAAATTGGCCTCGACCCAGCTGCGATCATTGGCGACGATACTGACGACCGGCAGGCCGGTGACCAGCATCTGGCCTATCTGGAGTCGATCGACATTGCTCACCTTGCCAGCGACGGGCGCGCGCACCTCTGTGCGCTTGAGATCAAGCGCGGCCTTGGCGCGCTGGGCACGAGCGGCGGCGAGGCGCGGATTGACGCCGGGAACCTGCCCGCCGGTCGCGAGCGCGCTGCGCGCTTCAGCGGCATCAAACTGCGCAGTACGGAGGTCGGCCTCGGCTACGGCGAGCGCATGGCTGGCGGCATCGAGCCGGGCCTTGGTGGTGAAGCCGGTGGCGATCAGCTCGCGCTGGCGGTCATATTCCTTTCGGGCAAACCCAACATCGGCTCTGGCCTTGTCGATGTCCGCTGCCGTGCCGTGATATTTGCTGGAAAGCTCACCAAGATTGACCTGTGCCGCCGCGATCTGCGCATCCGCCTGCGCCAGCGCGACGCGATAGGGTTCGGGGTCGATGCGGAACAGCAGATCGCCAGCCTTGACCTGCTGGTTTTCATGCACCGCGACTTCGACGATCTGGCCGTTTACCTCGGCGCTGACGGACACGACATCCTGATGCACATAGGCGTTGTCGGTGCTGATGCTGTCGGCGGTCAGCACCCAATAGCCAAGGCCCGCAAGCGCCAAGGCCAGCGGGAACGACATCATCAGCATCAGGCGCCTGCTGCGGCCATTCCCTTCGGCTTCCGCCTGGTCGGAGCCGGAATAGGGCATCAAGACGCTCCCCTTCGGTTTCTGTGCAGGATCGGCCTCAGCCATTGCCAGTCTCCCGTAGCTGTCGACGCTCGTCAAGCATACTGATCTTGTCCCGAATTTTGGTGAGAAGGGTAAGGAGAGTGGATAGCTCTTCTTCCGTCAATTCGGAGGTGGACCAGTCGAGAAGCTCTTTCCCCACGGTCTTGAGTTGCATCACCACCGGCTCCGCCGCCGGAGTGAGGAACAGCCGCCAGGCTCTGCGGTCATCGGGATCGCGCCTGCGTTCCACCAGCTTGGCCTGCTCCAGCCGGTCTACCATACGGCAGGTGGTGATCGGCTCGACATCGATATGCTCTGCAAGCGCGCCCTGGCTGATGCCGGGATGACGCTGCAAAAGAAGCAGCACGCGCCATTGCGCGCCTGTCTGGCCGGTTTCGCGCGCCGCATCGGCAAAATGCTTGCGAAACAGCCTGCCGATATCGGTGCACAGAAAGGCGATGTTCGATTCGATGACGACAGACATAATAACTATGCTTATATTAATCAACATAAAATGTGCAGTGCAGCAATTCAGGGTGCGGCGTTCAGCCATGTCTCATTAGCCTTTCCATAATGGAGCGGCTGGGATATTGGGCGATCCATGCTGATCCAAACCCTGCTGGAGGCCGCTGCCAGCGCGCCCATTCGCTTCGAGGATCTGGGCCTTGACCCGGTCGCGCTCACCCTCGGCCCGCTCGCCATCAAATGGTATAGCCTCGCCTATCTCTCCGGCATCCTGATCGGCTACTGGTATCTCTTGAAACTCATCGATCAGCCCGGATCGCCGATGGCCCGGCGCCATGCCGACGACATGATCTTCTATGCGACACTGGGCATCATTATCGGCGGCAGGCTCGCCTATGTGATCTTCTACGATCCTGCGATCTGGGCCAATCCGCTCGATGTGCTGAAGCTCTGGAATGGCGGCATGTCGTTCCACGGCGGCATGATCGGCGTGACGACCGCGATCATCTGGATGGCGCGCAAGGAGGGGCTGAACTGGCTGCGCGTGCACGATTATATCGCCTGCTGCGTGCCGTTCGGGCTGTTCTTCGGCCGCCTCGCCAATTTCGTGAACGGCGAATTGTGGGGCAAGGCGACGGATGTGCCGTGGGCGATCATCTTCCCCACCGGCGGCGATATTCCCCGCCACCCGAGCCAGCTTTACGAGGCCGCTCTGGAGGGCGTGGTGCTGTTCCTCATCCTCTGGTTCGCCTTCTGGAAGACCAAGGCGCGCTATGAGCCGGGCAGGCTCGTGGGGCTGTTCCTGCTGGGCTACGGCGTGTTCCGCTTCGGGGTCGAATATGTGCGCGAGGCGGATGCGCAGTTCGAGGGCAGCTTCCTCTATACCACGATCCACATGGGCCAGCTCCTCACCCTGCCGATGATCCTGGGCGGGCTTTATCTGATAACGACCGCGAAGCGCCGCCGCGTGCGCGTGGAGGCGACGGCGGGCACGGCCAGTGTCGCCTGATAAGGGCGCGCCTTCCTCTTTCGGCCGCCGCGAGCTGGGCTTTGCGGAGCGGCTGGTGCGCAGCATCCATGCTGGCGGACCGATCTCGCTCGCCAACTATATGGCGCAGGTGAACAACCATTATTACGCCACGCGCAACCCGCTGGGCGCGGAAGGTGATTTCATCACCGCGCCGGAGATCAGCCAGATGTTCGGCGAACTGATCGGTCTGTGTCTGGCGGACCTGTGGCAGCGGGCCGGGCAGACACAAGCGCCTTATTATGTCGAGCTGGGGCCGGGGCGTGGCACGCTGGCGAAGGATGCACTGCGTGCGATGGAGCAGGCACGGCTTGCGCCGCTGGTGCATTTCGTCGAGACCAGCCCCGCCTTGCGCGCGCACCAGAGCGCGAACATAGCCCATGCGCATTTCCATGACGATGTCGAGAGCCTGCCTACGGACAGGCCCTTGCTCGTCGTCGCCAACGAGTTTTTCGATGCGCTGCCTATCGCGCAGGCGATCCGCACCGAGGATGGTTGGCGCGAGGTGATGGTCGGTCTGCGTGGGGAAGGCGCTCAGCTCGCGCCGCTCACCGGGGAACGGCGGGTCGATGCGCGCGTGCCCGAGTCCCTGCGCGATGCGCCCGCCGGATCGATCCACGAGAGTTGCCCGGTCGGCGTGACGATCATGCTGATGCTTGCACGGCGGATCATGCGGCAGGGCGGCGCGATGATCGCCATTGATTATGGCTATGAAGGACCAGCGCTGGGCGACACGTTGCAGGCGGTGCGCGCGCACCAATATGCCGACCCCTTTGCCGATGTCGGCGAGAATGACCTCACCGCCCATGTCGATTTCACGCTGCTCGCCAATGCCGCGCGGCAGGAGGAGCTCGCCGTCTATGGTCCGGCGGAGCAGGGCGCGTTTCTGGAGCGGCTGGGCATTGGCGCGCGCATGCAGATGCTCGCCCGCGCACCGCCGGAGCGCCTCTCCGGGCTTGAGACCGCGCGCCAGCGGCTGGTGAGCCAGGCTGAAATGGGGCGGCTGTTCAAGGTGCTTGGGCTTGCGCATCCCGATTGGCCGACGCCGGAGGGATTTGCATGAGAGTGGCGGCTAATGGGGTGGCACTATGGGAGAGCGCGGCGCTGGATGGGGTGCCGCATGGCTTTCTGGGGCGCGTGGGCGGCGTCTCGACCGGTCTCTATGCGGGGCTGAATGTCGGGCTGGGTTCCGACGATGACCGCGCCGCCATAGTCGAGAATCGCCGTCGCGCCACCGAGGCCGTGCTGCCCGGCGCGCGGCTGGTGACGGTGCATCAGGTCCACTCGCCGGATGTCGTGGCCGTCTCCGCACCATTCGCGGACGATGCCCGCCCGCCCGCCGACGCGCTCGTCACCGATGCGCCCGGCCTGCTGCTCGGCATATTGACGGCGGATTGCGTGCCGGTGCTGTTCGCGGACCGGGAGGCAGGCGTGGTCGGTGCGGCGCATGCGGGCTGGCGTGGTGCGCTTTCGGGCGTGACCGACCGCACGATCGCGGCGATGGAGGCGCTGGGTGCGAATGCGACGCGGATCGTCTGCGCGATCGGCCCGTGCATCGCCAAGCCCTCCTATGAAGTGGACCTCGGCTTTGTCGCGCGTTTCAAGGACGCCGATCCCGAGAACGAGCGCTTCTTCGCCGATGGCCGCGCGGGCCATGCCCAGTTCGACATCGAGGCCTATGTCGCCGCGCGTCTGGCAAGCGTGGGCGTCACGCGGATCGAGATGCTGGGCGAAGATACCTATAGCCAGCCGGAGCATTTCTACAGCTACCGCCGCTCCTGCCACTTAAGCGAACCCGGCTATGGGCGGCAAATTTCGCTGATCGGGCTGGGGCTGGATACGTAAGCGGACGGTCGGGAAACGACACCATAGCGGTCATTATATTCAGCGCTCGCTTCACGATCTCATCGTTCCCACCCTGAGGCTAGAGAGCGCTGCGTTAAATCTGACGCAGGTAGAGCGTTCCATATCTTTGTTGTCGCATCGTTTCTTGTGGAAAACCCGAGCCAGGGTCGCGTGCCTCCGGCTCGCCCATTTTTCTGCACGATGCTCTGGCACCGCTTGCTCCAAACGCCATCACTGGCCAGCAGACAGGATATATGTTGCAACGCCAATGATCATGACTGCGAAAATCGACCGCGCCATGCGGGGTTTTCCTATAAGCCTGCGGGAGACCGGCAAGGCGACCAGCGTGCCTATCCCTCCCCCTATAACCAGAGCGCCAAAGAGCGGCCATGATACCAGCCCCGACAGGGCATAAGATGCACTTGTTGCGGAGCCGAACAGCGTTACCGAAACCAGAGAGGATGCGCCAGCATTGGCGAGCGTCATACTGGTCGATGCCATCAGGCCGGGAGCAATCAGAAAGCCACCGCCAATACCAAAGAACCCTGCTGCAAGACCGGTGGCAAAGCCGACCGGGGCAAGTTTGAGCACCATGCCCCGCGTCAGATGAACGCCGGGATCGCCCTCGCTTCGCTTCGGAAGCAGCATCGATACAGCGATTGCGATCATGGCGACGGCAAACCAGAATAGCAGCGATCCGCCATCAACCTGTTTGGCGATATGCGCGCCTATGAGTGCCCCGCTCAGGCCGGAAATGGCGAAGACTGTGGCGCAGGGCCATTTGACCTGCCCAGCGCGCGCCTGCGCCACGAGCCCCGTTGCGGCATTGACAGCAACCGCGGCGGCGGAGGTTCCGATGGCCATGTGCGGATCGGTCACACCGACAACATATATCAGCCAGGGCGTGGCAAGCACGGACCCGCCACCACCAAATAGCGTCAACAGAAGCCCGACGAGAGCGCCACCCAATGCGGCCAGCAGGAGCGCATCCCAACCCATTGCGTCAGACCGCCGTGCTGCGATTCCAAGGCGCGAGCATCAATAGCCGCGCCATGGCGCAAGTTCCGGTGAGGCCAGCGAAAGTGAGGCCGGCTCCAACGAAGGCGGAGATGCCGAACCAGCCGGGGGCAACCAAAAATCCAAGCACCACTCCGGTAAGGATCAGCAATCCTGCGGCGATTTGCACCTGACGGTTGATCTCCAAAGGCGCCTTGCGGTTTTCTTCGACCGGCAAACCCGTCTTCGACCAGGCATCCAGCCCCCCGTCGAGCACATAGGCATCCCCTTCGACGCGCGCTGCCAGCCGTTCGCACGCTCCGGCGGTTCGCATCCCTGTGCGACACGTAAATATGACATCCACATCAGGCTCGACGACCAGATGCGCCTTCTCCAGCGCGGATAATGGTTGTGACACCGCTCCAGCAATATGGGATCGGGCGAATTCATCCGCCTCGCGAATGTCAACGAGCACTGCGCGCCCCGCCGAAAGGCGTGCATGAACATCCTGTGGAGAGAGTTTATGAAGAACAGTGGTCATAGTCATTTCCCCGAATTCGGCGGGCAGAACAATTCCGCCAATGTCTGGATCACCCGCAAGGCAGCCGGATCGGCAATGCGGTAATGGATTGTCTGGCTCTCCCGGCGTGTTGCAACGATGCCATGTTCGCGGAGAAGTGCGAGATGCTGGGATAAAGCAGACTGAGACAGACCGATACGGCTCTGCAACACCCCAACGGAAAGTTCGCCCTCTGCTAGCTGACACAGCACCATCAGGCGTTTTTCGTTACCGAGAAGCCTCAAAAGCGTCGCAGCGCGGCCAGCACTTTCCTCAAGAAGGGCGAGGTCGAAGAGAGACATATCCATCATGATCTCATTATATGTATTGATTCTAATTTAGCAATATATAATATAATGTCCCAAGGAGACCCACACATGTCTAGCCAGCCTCATGTCCAGGCGTTTTTTGATCAGGCGACTTCCACTGTGAGTTATGTGGTTCACGACCCTGCAACGCTGTCCGCTGCGATCATCGATCCGGTGCTTGATTTCAGCCCACGAAACGCGCGCATTTCGACCGGATCAGCCGACAAACTGCTGGAGTATATTGCAGCAGGCGGCCTCAAGCTGGCATGGCTGCTCGAAACCCACGCCCACGCCGATCACCTTTCGGCGTCGCACTATCTGCGTGAGAAAACCGGAGCGCCGGTCATCATTGGGACGCATATTGTCGAAGTGCAAAAGGTGTTCACCCCATTGTTCGAGACAGAAGACGTTGCAACGGACGGTAGCCAATTTGACCGCCTCGTCGACGACGGTGACATATTGCCGTTGGGAGAATTGGAAATCCGCGTGCTGCACACGCCTGGACACACACCTGCTTGCGTCACCTATGCCATCGGGGATGCGGTATTTGTCGGCGATACGCTGTTCATGCCGGACTATGGCAGTGCGCGAACCGACTTTCCCGGCGGCAGTGCGGAACATCTTTACCACTCGATCCGCAAGATACTTGCGCTCCCCGCCAACACACGGATGTTTGTCGGCCACGACTATTTGCCTGAGGGGCGTCATGATTATCGCTGGGAAACCAGTGTAGCGGAACAGAATGCCAATAACATTCATGTCCGCGAAGGCATCAGCGAGGGTGATTTCGTCGCATTACGGCGCGCGCGCGATGCTCAGTTGGAAGCGCCATTGCTGATCCTTCCCTCCTTGCAGGTGAACATCCGGGCCGGTGCGTTGCCGCCGACTACCGAAAATGGGCACATCTATCTCAGGCTTCCGGTCAACGCGATATGAACGTGACGATCAAGTTCGACAGGGGGGTCACCAATCGGTCATCAGCGATGATGCCTACCCGCAGACAGCCCATTCATGATTTCTGAACGGCCTAGTCGATGACCGCTCCCCACAACGTTCCAGCCATCCCTCACTCCCAATCCACCCTCACCCACCCGCGCTCTTTGGCCAGCGCTGCCAATGGTGCATGTGGATTGGCCGCGAACGCTTCATCCGCGAATTCGAGCATCGGGGCATCGGAGACATGGTCCGAATAGGCGCGGATGTGCGCGGCTCCGCGCGTGATGCCTTGCGATGCCATCCATGCTCGGATCATGCCGAGCTTCGCCTCGTCGTAGCAATTTTCGCCCGCTATCCTGGCGCGGACATAATCGAGATTCTGCCCGAGATGATCGGTTGCGATCACGGCGTCGACCCCAAGCCGCCGGGCAATCGCATCGACATAGAGCCGGTAGGAGGCGGTCGCGAGCACGAGAGTATAGCCCTCCGCCTTGTCCGTCGCCAGCCGGGCGAGCGCACCGGCGCGGGCGTTCCGCGCCATCACCTTGTCGGCATAGCTCTCGATATGCGGCTGAAGCCTTGCACGGCTTACCTTGCCGCCGATCATCAGCTGCTGGTTGATTTCCTTGAGGCGCTTGCGCGGAATGAGCTTCAACACATAGGCCAGCATCGCCAGCAGCACCACCGGCGCGAGGACCAGCCGCCACGGCGCCATGCGCGCGGCGACGTGGATCAGGAACGGGGTGTAGGTGCCCTTGAAGGTGATGGTGCGATCCATGTCGTAGATCGCGAGTTTGAAAGATGTGCTCGACATGGCGTACGGATGGTCCGTTTCGGCTTGCCGTGCAACCCATAATGGACCACACATCAGCGCGATATGAGCGACGCGGCGGCATATTCTCTGGAGGAAAGCGGCGAGGGCGCGCCCGTGTTGCGCCTGTCTGGCACGCTTTCCATTGCCTGTCTTGGTGAATTGCCGAACGAACTGCCTGCACTGCCCGGCCCGATCGGCGCCATAGACCTCTCCGCGACCGACCATATCGACACCATCGGCGCATGGCTGGTCCACAGCCTGTCACAGCAGTGGGGATGCCCGATCACCGGCGCGGATGAAGATGCGCAGCGGTTGATCGATGCCGTGAAGCCGGATGCCGGGGGAGGCCCGGCTCCCGCGCTTCATGCCGAGAGTATAAGCCCTGCGTTCCGCATACTGGATCAGATCGGCACCGCGACGATTGTGGCGTTTGAAACCCTGCTGGGGCTGGTCGGTTTTCTCGGCGCGGTCGTTCTGGCGAGCTGGGCACTGATCCGTACGCCTAAAAAGATGCGGTGGAACGCGGTGATCCAGCGGTTCGAGGTGGTCGGCGTCTCGGCGCTCGGCATCATCGGCCTGATGAGCTTTTTGATCGGCATCGTCATCGCGCAGCAGGGCGCGGTGCAGCTGCGCGCGTTCGGCATGGAGATATTGACGGTGAACCTCGTCGGTCGCCTGACCTTGCGCGAGCTGGGCGTGCTGATGACCGCGATCATGGTTGCAGGGCGTTCCGGCTCTGCCTTCGCGGCGCAGCTCGGCATGATGAAGCTGACCGAAGAGATCGACGCCATGCGCACCATCGGCGTCGCGCCGATGGAGGCGCTGGTCATGCCGCGCATCATGGCGGCAGTGATCATGATGCCGCTGCTCGGCTTCTACGCCTCGATCCTTTCGATCATCGGCGGCGGTTTCATGTGCGCGATCTCGCTCGATATTCCGCCGGTCACCTTCATTCAGAGGCTGCGCGAGGTGGTACCGCTGCATGATCTGTGGATCGGCCTCATCAAGGCGCCGGTATTCGGCCTCATCATCGGCATGACCGGCTGTTACCAGGGGCTGCTCGTCAAATCCAACGCCGAGGAAGTGGGTATGCGCACCACGGCGGCGGTGGTGCAGGCGATCTTCATGGTGATCGTGCTCGATGCGTTTTTCGCGGTGTTCTTCACCTGGGTCGGGTGGACATGAGCGCCACGACTGAGGACGAAATCGCCATCCACGTCCGCGGCCTGCGCACCAGCTTTGGCGAGCATGTGGTGCATGAGGGGCTGGACCTCGATGTGCGCCGGGGCGAGATATTGGGCGTGGTCGGCGGGTCTGGCACCGGAAAATCGGTGCTGATGCGTGCGATCATCGGGCTGCAAAAGCCTGACATGGGAGAGATTACGGTATTCGGCGAGTCGATGATCGGCCGCAGTGACGAGGAAACGCTGCCGCTCCGCCGCCGCTGGGGCGTTCTGTTCCAGGGCGGGGCGCTGTTTTCCACGCTGACAGTCACCGAGAATATCGAGGTGCCGCTGCGGCAATTCTATCCCCAGCTCAGCCCCGCGATGCGCGAC
>CAZLTO010000007.1:0-16224 GCA_964562475.1 uncultured Sphingobium sp.
GGTTGGTCTGGTCCATGAACTGCGAGAGCTGCGAGGAGCCGAAGAACTCGCGCACAGCGGCCACGGCGGGCTTCGCATTGATCAGGTCGTTCGGCATCACGGTCGAGACGTCGACGCTCGACATGCGCTCCTTGACCGCGCGCTCCATGCGCAGCAGCCCGACGCGATACTGGTTCTCCAGCAGCTCGCCGACCGAACGGACGCGGCGGTTGCCGAGATTGTCGATGTCGTCGATCTCGCCCTTGCCGTCCTTCAGATTCACCAGCTCCTTGACGACAGCAAGGATATCCTCGCGGCGCAGCGTGGTGACGGTGTCCTCGCAGTCGAGACCAAGACGCATGTTGAGCTTGACGCGGCCCACGGCGGAGAGGTCGTAACGCTCGGCGTCGAAGAACAGGCCGGCGAACAGCGCTTCCGCGGTTTCGCGCGTCGGCGGCTCGCCGGGGCGCATCACGCGGTAGATGTCGGAGAGCGCGTGGTCGCGGTCCTCGGCCTTGTCGGCCTTCAGCGTATTGCGGATCCACGGGCCGGTGGTGACATGATCGATGTCGAGCAGCTCGATGCGGTCAATGCCCGCCTTGTCGAGCTTTTCGAGGTTCTCTGGGCTGACCTCGTCGCCCGCCTCGATGTAGATCTCGCCGGTGGTCTCGTTGATGAGGTCATAGGCGGAATAGCGACCGAAGATTTCCTCGGTCGGGATGAGCAGCGTCTCAAGCCCGTCCTTGCCCGCCTTGTTGGCGGCGCGGGGGCTGATCTTCTGGCCCGCCGGGAACACGACTTCGCCGGTCTTGGCGTCGATGATGTCGAACGCGGGCTTGAGGCCGCGCCACGCCTCGACGGTGAACGGGATCTGCCAGCCGCCCTGCCCACGCAGGAACGTCACCTTGTTATAGAACTCGCCGAGGATTTCCTCGTCGTTGAGGCCGAGCGCATGCAGCAGCGCCGTCACCGGCAATTTCCGCTTGCGGTCGATGCGGACGTTGACGATGTCCTTGGCGTCGAACTCGAAATCGAGCCACGAACCGCGATAGGGGATCACGCGCGCGGCGAAGAGATATTTGCCTGAGCTGTGGGTCTTGCCGCGGTCATGATCGAACAGCACACCCGGAGAACGGTGCATCTGGGAGACGATCACGCGCTCGGTGCCGTTGATGAAGAAGGTGCCGTTCGTGGTCATGAGCGGCATGTCGCCCATGTAGACATCCTGCTCCTTGATATCGAGCACGGAACGGGTTTCGGTATCGGGATCGACCTCGAACACGATGAGACGCAGCGTCACGCGCATCGGCGCGGCGTAGGTGATCCCGCGCTGGCGGCATTCCTCAACGTCGTATTTCGGGTCTTCCAGCTCGTAATGGACGAAGTCCATCTCGGCGGTGCCGGCGAAATCGCGGATCGGGAACACGCTGCGCAGCGTCTTTTCAAGGCCCGAGACATAGCCGATCGAGGGATCGGAGCGCAGGAACTGTTCATAGCTCTCGCGCTGCACCTCAATGAGGTTTGGCATCTGCACCACTTCGTGGATGTTGCCGAACACCTTGCGGATGCGCTTCTTTGCTGTCTGGGTGGGGGCCGCCTTGGTCGCCATAAATGTCTCGCCTTACCTGAAGCGTGGATCAAAAAATCTTTCGCATTGCAGCGAAAATTCAACCGATTCGCATTGCTGGAGGGAACCCTCTACAACGCAAAAAAGTGCGGGCCGGGGCTGTCCGATCCACACTATCAGCGTATGAAAACCTCTCTTCTGCCCCATTCGTCGCGGTTGATCGCCAACCAACCGTGGCCCGGGCAAGGGAGAGGAGCGCCGCACGAGAGCGGCACCGTCTGTCGCCTATATAGGGGCTGTGTTGGATTTTGGGAAGAGGTTATTGCGCTTTTTGCGGGGTTGCGGCACCGGCCCGCTCCCCCACCCGACATCCCACAGGGTAAACTATTGGGAGGTCGGGTGGGGGAGTGGGCTGGCGCCGAACTTTCGAAATTGCCCTGCAGAGGCAATTTCGAAACAAATCCTCAGGCCGCCCGGTCGTTCCGCAGCGAAGCGAGGAAGTCGTTGCTGGTCGCGCGTAGCGCCTCGGAGCGCGCCCGCAGCGAAGCCATGATGGAGCGGATTTGCTCCGCGAGCACATCGGCCTCGCGCGCGCTCTTCGCCACCGCATCCGCCGTGGCGCGCACCTGCTGCGAGGCGGACGCCGTGCGCGCCGCCGCTTCGCTGATCTCGAACGTCGCCTTGCGCTGGCCGGTGACGGCGTCCGCTATATGGCCGCCGCGCTCGGACATTTTCGCAATCGTCTCCGCCACGGTGCGCATCGCATCGTCCGCCACGCCCATTTTCTCGCGCGTGCCCTCGATGATCTCGTCGATGCGGGCGACGGCGTTGTGCGTCTGGGTCGCGAGCTGCTTGACCTCGTTGGCGACGATCACGAAGCCGCGTCCCGCCTCGCCGGCGCGCGCCGCCTCAATCGTGGCGTTCAGGGACAGCAGCCCCGTCTGGCTCGCCAGATCCTGAATCATACGGACGATCTCGCCGATATTGTCGGTCTGCTCGGCGAGCGCCTCAAGGCTGACAAGGCCATTGTCGCCCGCCACACGCGCGGCCTTGCCGATCGTCACCTGCTCATCGACCTCGGTAGAGATTTCCGCCGCCGAATCATTGAGCTCCCCGGTCGCGTGCGCCACCGATTCTACCGCATCGGTGGTGCTGGTGGCGAGATCGAGCACATGCTGCGCCTTTTCGCGCGCGCTGGCGTTGAGGCCGCTGATATTCTCGGTCGCCTTCGCCAGTGCGCTGATCGCCTCATCGAGATGTTCGGCGAGCGCGGCAAGCGATTCCTCATAGCGCGTGGCGAGCATCACCATCGCCGCCTGGCGCTCGGCCATCGCGCGCTCCTTGTCCTGCTCGCGCTGGGCACGCGCGGCAAGCGCCGCCGCCGAGTTGCGCTCGATCTCCTGCCGCTCCGCCTCGGCCATGCGCCGCTCGGTATCGCGGCGCTCCATATCGGCCTTCATGCGGTCGATAAAGGCTTTCGCCATTTGCAGATAGGCCTGCGCCAGCATCACGGAGAACAGCAGCACCAGCGCGTTGAGCAACAGCAGCCTGTTGGCAGAGACGCTGAAAATATGCACCTCCGCCATCACGCAGAGGTTGAAGATGTAGACCAGCGACGCGCGGGGGACCATCGCAAAGGTGAGGCCGCCGACGCAGATCACGCCGACATGGGTGGCGAGCAGCACCATCTTCTGATCGACGTCAGACCCCTGGCTCGCGGTGACGAACAGCAGCCCCCAGCCCATGGATATGCAGAAGGTGTAGATCGTGAAGGCGCGGAAGCACGCGGCGACCGAACGATATTGAATGCGGCTGAACCGCGTGAACGGCATCAGGAACTGCGCGGCGATTGCGATGGCGATCTGCATCGCGGTCAACGCCCAGAGCCAGGCGCCGTTCACCGGGTTGGAAAAGCAGGTGCCGATCGTTATCGCCAGCACCATCACCGGCAGGGCAGTGCGCGCCACGCCCTTGCTGGCGCCGCGCGCCTGCTCCATGCCGATCTGGCGCAACATGGGCGTCGAATCGGCATAGTCGGCGGAAAACCACCGGGCAAGCTTGTGCCCTTTTGCGGACAAACCTGTGTATTCTGAGGCCATTAACGGCTTTCTGGCACCTTCTGATCCAATACGGATCAATAGAGAAAAATGGTTGCCAAAAGTTTACGCTGTTGGACGGTTCGACAATTATCTCAGGCTTTACAAGCGCTTCCCCAAGCTCATCCATTATGGTTCATTAACCGCGAATGCGCGCCGCCGCCTCCTTCTGTCGCCACGCATTGTCAGGGCGTTCAGCAGATGCTTACCTATTTGTGGCACAAGCGGGGCCGATCGAAAGAACCACTGGGACTCATGGCGAAAATCCTCCTCATCTTCGGCACCCGCCCGGAAGCGATCAAGCTGTTTCCGGTCGTGCACGCGCTGCGCGCCTTGCCCGAGCTGGAGACGCGCGTCTGCGTCACCGCCCAGCACCGCGACCTCTTGGATCAGGTGCTGGACATCGCCGGAATACGGCCGGACATCGATCTCGACGTGATGCAGGAGAACCAGAGCCTCGATGCCTTGACCGCGCGGCTCATCACCAGCATCGGCGCGGCGCTGGACGCTGAAAAGCCGGATCGCGTGATCGTCCACGGCGACACGCTGACCACGATGGTCGCCAGCCTCGCCGCCTACTACCGCAAGATCCCGGTGGGCCATGTCGAGGCGGGGCTGCGCTCGGGCGACATCCACCACCCTTGGCCGGAGGAGGTAAACCGCCGCGTTGTCGCCTGCATTGCGGACCTCAATTTCGCGCCGACGCAGACCGCCGCAGACGCCCTGCGCGCCGAAAACCGCGACCCCGCAAGCATCCACATCACCGGCAACACCGTGATCGACGCGCTGCTCGCCACCCGCGCGCGCATCCACGCCGAGCCTGCGCTTGCCTCCGGGCTGGACGGCCTCGCCGCGCGTTTCGCGGGCAAACGCATCATCGCCGTCACCTCGCACCGGCGCGAGAATTTTGGGCATGGCATGGAGGCGATCGCTCAAGGCATCTGCGACATCGCCGCGCGGCCCGACGTCGCCGTCATCTTCCCGGTCCACCCCAACCCCAATGTCCGCGCGGTGATGGACAGCGCGCTCGCAGGGCTGGATAATGTCGCGATGATCGACCCGCTCGACTATCCGCATTTCGTCCGCCTGCTCGACATGGCAGAGATCGTGCTGACCGACAGCGGGGGAGTGCAGGAGGAAGCGCCCTCGCTCGGCAAACCCGTGCTCGTCATGCGCGAGACGACCGAGCGCCCGGAGGGCATCGCGGCGGGCACCGCGCACCTCGTCGGCACGGACCGCGCGCGCATCGTTACCGAAATGTTCAGGCTTTTGGACGATAGCGAGGCCTATTCCGCCATGGCCCGCGCGCACAATCCGTTCGGCGACGGCACGGCGGGGGGACGCATTGCGAGGATCATAGCCGATGCCCACAGATACTGAGCGCAAGGTCGCCGTCATCGGCCTCGGCTATATCGGCCTGCCCACGGCGGCGCTGATCGCGCGCTCCGGCGCGAAAGTGCTCGGCGTCGATGTCTCGGCGCATGTGGTCGATACGATCAACTCCGGCAAGGTGCATATCGAGGAGGTCGATCTCGACGGACTGGTGCAGGGCGTGGTGGCGCGCGGAACCCTGCGCGCCTCGCTGGAGATAGAGCCCGCCGACGTGTTCGTCATCGCCGTGCCGACCCCGGTGAGCGAGGACAACGCGCCGGACATCTCCTATGTGCTGAACGCCGCGCGGACGATCGCGCCGGTGCTCGCCGCCGGAAACATCGTCATCCTCGAATCCACCTCTCCCGTCGGCACCACCGAGGCGCTGCGCGATCTGCTCGAAGAGCTGCGCCCGGACTTGAAGATGCCGCATGCCGGAAACGGCGCGGCAGACATCGCCATCGCCTATTGCCCGGAGCGGGTGCTGCCCGGCCGCATCCTCGTCGAGCTGATCGACAACGACCGCTGCATCGGCGGCATCACCCCGCGGTGCGCGCGGAAAGCGCTCTCCTTCTATCGCGGCTTCGTGCGCGGCGCGTGCATCACCACGCTGGCCCGCGCCGCCGAGATGGTGAAGCTGGTCGAAAACAGCTTCCGCGACGTCCACATCGCCTTCGCCAACGAACTCTCGCTCATCGCCGACAAGGCGGGCATCGACGTGTGGGAAGTGATCGCGCTCGCCAACCGCCACCCGCGCGTCAACATCCTCCAGCCCGGCCCCGGCGTCGGCGGCCACTGCATCGCGGTCGATCCGTGGTTCATCGTCCACGCCGACCCGGAAAACGCGAAGCTGATCCGCACCGCGCGCGAGGTGAACCTCGCCAAGACGGATCATGTCGTCGCCCGCGCGTCAGACCTGATCGACCGCTTCGCGCAAGAGGACATCGCCTGCCTCGGCCTCGCCTTCAAACCCAATATCGATGATTTCCGCGAAAGCCCTGCGGTCGAAGTCGCCCACCGCCTCGCCCGCCGCTATGGCCGCCGCGTGAAGCTGGTCGAGCCATACGCCACCGCGCTGCCGATGGAATTCGCAGGGACGGACGCCGAGCTGATCGACATCGACGCCGCGCTCGCAAGCTGCGGCATCTTCATCGTGCTGGTCGATCACGACGTATTCAAATCCGTGCCGCTGGACGAACGCGCCGGCAAAGCCGTCTACGACACGAGAGGCATCTGGCGCGACCAGCCGGAGCGGGTGGCGGGCAAGGGGATGCTGAGAAGGGTGGGGGATTGAGGTTCAAGAAACCAAATTATACTCTGGCATCATAAAGAACGTCTATATTTTTCCCAAATTAACAGCGATCATAATTCGACATCAGATCAACACGCCTTGGCTGGGTCGGGCAATTTTCACAACACCAATGATCATCCACACATCCGGGTACCGAGAGTGGGTTCCCATTGCAAACAGCATCCCCTCGCCGGGGAAACGCATGCCGAATTGTTCTTGTAATTTATCTAGCGCGTCTTGCTCACCATATTTTTGCGACCAGTTAATATATGTCTGCTCTATCTCCCAGTCATGGCAAAGACACTCGTGCTTGCCATCGTCATCTTGATACCTGTAGCCAAATTCATATGGTGCCGGTTTGAGTGGGATCAGCTCTTTTGCCGCAAAGAGGTCTGGCGACTTGAGCAACTTCGCATATTCCGCTTCGCGCTGCTGCATCGCTTCCAGGGAGCGCCTCCGCACAAAAAATTGCGGATTTTCTGGTTCGATCAAGCAAAGACTTTTGCCTATCTCCCGCTCTTTCTTAGTGCTGTGTACAACCATCGGGTCAAGAAACGCCGCACGACTGTCTTTTCGCAACTCCCCTATCCGCTCGATGCTTTGCTGATCAACATTACGAGATTCTATGCGATTGTCACGATTTGTCTCTGGTAGTCGCCATTTGAAGCGAATACGATCCCAGCGAGTAAATTTCTGCGCGTCTTCCAGCTGTCGAAACGCTATAGGGTAAAGGCGCAACCAGTTTCTGTATGCGTCAACAGCAGCAACACAAACGGTCTCGCCGTGCTTCTCGCCAACTTGGGGAAGCGCCTTTACGAGAACTACAGCCTCCGCTTCACCCGACCGTTGCGTGGGCGCCCCTTTCCCGTCCAACAGTAGCGCCTCTCCGCTTTTTCACACCGATATGTTTAGTTTCGAAAGAAGCTAATTCGCACATGAGCGATGCTACAATAGTCCGATGGCAATGTTTTGGATCACGCTCGAAGCAAAGGAGAACTATTGATTCCTCTTTTGCTAAGTCAACAGCGGTTGACAGCGCTTCCAACGCAGATTCAGCCTGTATGTGCGCACCAAATATTTCTTGAAATGCTTTGACATCCCCGCGCCGCATAGCCTCGCGCCCCCCCTTCGGGTCACCTAGCGGTTTCAGATGTGTATATTCGATTCCACACTCTGCAAGTGCTTCGCGAAGACTGGTTTTAGAAAAGCCGGGGCGGCGCGAAGCAGGTACATCTCGAATGTCGATCACGCGATCAATTTTGGTGTCCGTTAATGTATCAAGGAAATCGGCGAGCGATGCCCCTTCATAGCCAATAGTATAGATCTGCCGCTGCATCATGCACGTTCATTCGCGAATGTGACGTAGCGCGTCAACCAAAGACTGCTCAAACATTATTAATACTTTGCCGTCGAGTCAAAAATATCACAGTGTATGTCACTTCCCCCTGTCCTACAGCCCCGCCCCTCTGCTATCCCTCCCTTCAAGGCCCAGAGCCGCGTCCGCGCGGAAAGCCGTCGCCGCCTCCCGCCGTCTGCCCGCGAAGGCAGGCCCGCCAGCGGCACCCGCTTTCGTTTTCGCGCCTGATGCATTCGCCCGTGGCCGGTTCGGGCAGGCGGCGCGCCCACACAAAGCGCCGAAGATCGACACATCGGGCGGCGGGATGGCTGGCCCGGATCGGGGGGGATTATATGGTTCCGCATGCGCCTTCCTTATGCCTCTCCCCTATGCCGCGCGCAGGGAAGAACAGGACAAATGGTAGGGGACGTGGCGTGACTTTCGTGACTTTCCAGCGTGACTTTCGATACCGACAAGCGGCTTGCCCCCGTCGCTTGCCCGCTGATACAAGCGCCTTCATGCTGATGCGGCTTGCCATCATCGCGCTCATCGCCTCCGGCCTTGCGAACCTCGGCTTCGCCGCCGCTTCCCCAAGCCTGTGGATGATCCCCGCCCTGCTTGCGGGCTGGTATGCGGCGGACATGATCTCCGGCATCGTGCATATGGTGATGGACTATCACCCGGCGCGTTTGAGCGTGGGGCTGGACCGGCTGTACTTCTATGAGGGATCGCGCGAGAGCGACGAATATCTGGGCATGTTTCGCGCCGCGATGCGCCAGCTCAACCCGTTCGAGCGGCTGGTCTATGATTTCAAGAACCACCACCCGCGCCCGGATGCGCTGGGGCGGCGGACGATGCTGCGCCAGATCGGCTCGACCATCGTCGCGGGGTCGTTGCCGCTGTCGCTGCTGCTCAACGCCGCCTGCCTGATCTGGCCGGTGCCGGGCTGGGCGGTGGCGGGAATGCTGAGCCTGCTCGTCGGCGGCACTTTCGCGCAATATTTCCACGGCACGCTCCACCGCGCGGACAATCCGTGGATCGTGAACGCGATGCGCACGGTCGGCCTCCTCATGACTCCCGCCGCGCACCAACTCCATCACGACACGCTCAAGCGCGATTTCGCTACCAATTCGGGCTGGAGCAATGCGCTCTTGAACCCGGTTTTCACCTTCGCCCACGCGCGCGGCTGGCTCACCGACGCCGGGCTGGAGCCTCAGGGTTGAGCGCGTCACAACTCGTCGCACTTTGTTTTACATAGTGCGCGCTTTATTTTAGCACCTGCACAGGCAACGGCATGGTCGGTCTCCGCTTTGCGCATTTGCCCGGAAGGACTGGCTGATGGTGGCTGGCTCAGATGGACGACCCCGATGCACCGCATAGCCCGGCTCGACGCGATAGATCACCTGCCCCGGATACCCGCCCCTGTTGTGGCAATTGGGGCTGGCCTCATCGGCATCGGCCTCGCATGGACCAGCCGCCTCGCGGTGGATACGGTGGCGCCCAGCTCCGGTCCCTTTGTCGTCAACATTCCGGCTATTCTCATTGCGACGCTCATGGGCCGCTGGCTGGCGGGTCTCATCGCCCTGACGGGCACCATACTCCTCTCATGGTATTTCATCCTGCCATACGAGCACAGCTTCGTGCTCGCGAACCCGAGCGATGGCCCGCGAATCATCGTCAACGCGGTGGTCATGCTGATCGTTATCGGCATTACCGAACTGGCGCGCAGGGCGGTGCGCGTCATGGTCACGGAGCGCGAAGAGCATATTCGCAAGCGCGAGCTTTTGCTGCGCGAGGTCGATCACCGCGTGAAGAACAACCTCACCATTCTTGCCAGCATGCTTTCCGCCCAGCAGCGCAAGACCGAAAACCCGGAGGTGCGCGAGGCGCTGGAGGACGCGCGGGGCCGCATCTTCAGCCTCGCCAAGGCCTATGATTATCTCAACCTGCGCGCCTCCCTGGATGACCATGTCGAGATGCACGCATTCCTCGCCAACCTGATCGACGCGATCCGCAGCTCTGGCTTGACCGACGGCATAAGACTGGAGACCGAGGCCGACATATGGTTCCTTGACCGTGAGCATGCCGGCGCGGTTGGGCTGCTGGTCAACGAGCTGGTGACCAATGCGGTCAAGCATGCCTTTAAAGGACGCGAGAAGGGGACGATCAACGTCACTCTGCGCGCCTTCGGACCTTCCGCCAACCTGATGGTGCGCGATGATGGATCGGGTTTTGACAGTGCGGCTGAATCGAACGGCAAAGGCATGACTTTTCTCCGCGCGCTGGCGAGCACCGCGCGTGCGGATCTGCATTGCGATTCCGGCCCGCACGGCACCTGCTACACCGCCCGGTTGCACACTGCGGCGATGGCCGCCGCCTGAAAACGCTCAGGCGTCGATCATTTCCCCGTCGAGGCTCGCCGCATTGTCCTGAATGAAGGCGAAGCGGTGGGCGGGGTTGGTGCCCATCAGCCGGTCGACCAGATCCTTGACGCCCGCGATTTCCTCATATTCCTGCGGCAGGGTGATGCGGATCATGCTGCGCGTTTTCGGGTTCATCGTCGTTTCCCTGAGCTGCGCCGGGTTCATCTCGCCCAGCCCCTTGAAGCGGGATACATCGACCTTCTTGCCCTTGAGTTCTCCGGCAAGAATTTCGTCCTTGTGCGCGTCGTCGCGCGCATAGACGCTCTTGCCGCCCGCCGTCAGGCGATAAAGCGGTGGCTGCGCGAGGTAGAGATGCCCGCGCTTCACCAGCTCCGGCATCTCCTGAAAGAAGAAGGTCATCAGCAGCGTCGCGATATGCGCGCCGTCCACGTCCGCGTCGGTCATGATGACGATGCGCTCATAGCGGAGGTTGTCGGGGTTGCAGTCCTTGCGCGTGCCGCAGCCGATCGCCTGAATGAGGTCCGCGATCTCGCTGTTGGCGAGGATTTTGGCCGAAGTAGCGGAGGCGACGTTCAATATCTTGCCGCGGATCGGCAAAATCGCCTGGGTCTTCCTGTCCCGCGCCTGCTTGGCGGAGCCGCCCGCGCTATCGCCCTCGACGATGAAGATCTCGGTCCCGGCGTGGTCGTCCGCGCTGCAATCGGTGAGCTTGCCGGGCAGGCGCAGCTTGCGACCCGAGGTAGCCGTCTTGCGCTTCACTTCCTTCTCGGCCTTGCGCGCGAGCCGCTCGTCCATCCGCTCGATCACATAAGAAAGCAGCGCCTTGCCGCGCTCCATATTGTCGGCGAGGAAATGGTCGAAATGATCGCGCACCGCCTTTTCGACGAGGCCGGACGCCTCCGGGCTGGTCAGGCGGTCCTTTGTCTGGCTCTGGAACTGCGGATCGCGGACGAAGACGGAGAGCATCAGCTCGCACCCGGTCATCACATCGTCCGCCGTGATGTCCTTCGCCTTCTTGACCCCGGCCAGATCGCCGAAGGCGCGGATGCCCTTGACCAGAGCCGCGCGGATGCCCGCCTCGTGCGTGCCGCCGTCGGGCGTCGGGATCGTGTTGCAATACCAGGAGTAGGAACCATCCGACCAGAGCGGCCACGCGACCGCCCATTCGGCACGGCCGACAGCGCCCGCGAACTCCTGGGTGCCGGTGAAGAAATCGCGCGTCGCGCACTGCCGCTCGCCCACCTGCTCACGCAAATGATCGGCAAGCCCGCCGGGAAACTGGAACACCGCCTCGGCGGGCGTATCGTCGATGATGAGCGAGGGGTCGCAGCGCCAGCGTATCTCGACCCCGGCGAACAGATAGGCCTTGGATCGGGCAAGCCGATAGAGCCGCGTGGGCTTGAAATGCTGGGCTCCGAAGATTTCCGTATCCGGCACAAAGCTCACGCTAGTGCCGCGCCGGTTGGGCGCCGCGCCGATCCGTTCCAGCGCGCCCTGCGGATGGCCCTTGCTGAACCGCTGACGGAACAGCTCGCGGTTGCGGGCCACCTCCACCGTCGTGTCGACGGACAGCGCATTAACCACCGACACACCAACGCCATGCAGGCCACCGGATGTCGAATAGGCCTTGTCACTGAACTTGCCGCCGGAGTGCAGCGTGGTGAGGATCACCTCGAGCGCCGACTTGTCCGGGAACTTGGGGTGCGGATCGACCGGGATGCCACGGCCATTGTCTGTGATCGTCAGCCGGTTGCCTGCCTCCAGCACCAGCTCGATCCGCGTCGCATGGCCCGCCACCGCCTCGTCCATCGCGTTGTCGAGCACTTCGGAGGCGAGATGATGCAGCGCGCGCTCGTCCGTCCCGCCGATATACATGCCGGGGCGGCGGCGCACCGGCTCCAGCCCCTCCAGCACTTCGATCGAGGAGGCGTCGTAATTACCGGAAGAGGAAGAAGGCGCGGAAGCGAACAGATCATCGGACATGCATCGTCTATAGGGTCCGGCGAGTCCGGCGCGCAAGGGGGAGGATGGGAATCCTGCCCGGAAGCGCGCTATTTCAGCCCCAGCGCCTCGCGGATCGTGAAATGCATGTCGGTCTGATCGGTCAGCCCTGCGAAGTTGAACGCGCGCGGGCCAAAAGCCGCAACGCGCACCTGCGTTCCGGTATGGCCCTGGTAGCCCTCCTCCGCCGTCCCATAGCTTACCCCCATCGGCGCGCCGTCCTTCGTCATCAGCGCAAGCGACAGGCCAGGAACCCTGGCGTCGGCATCGATGATCTGGCTCGATTGCGCGTGATCGGCCGTGACGATCACCAGAGTGTGTCCATCGGCCCGCGCAAATTCCAGCGCCACCTGCACCGCCTCGTCGAACCCAACCGTCTCGCCGATCTGCCCGCACGGATTGGCCTTGTGATCCTCCTTGTCGATCGACGCGCCTTCCACCTGAAGGAAGAAGCCCTTGGGCTTGACCTTGAGCAGCGCAATCGCGTTTTTCGTCATCGCCGCAAGCGTCGGGATATCGGACGTGTATGCCTCGTTGGCTACACAGGTAACGGGAGGGATGTCGATATTGCCATGATGGACGGCCGGCGGCCCTTTCCACTGCACCGGCAGATTGCCAGGCGCGAACAACCCGATGAGCGGGCGGCGCTGGTCCGCAACGCCAACCGCATCCATTTCCGCCGCTGTTCGCACCATGACATAGCCGCGCGCCCGCACCTGCTCGAGCAGCGTCTTGTTCTGCCACTCTCCCGCCTTCGCGCGCTGATCGAACGTCGCCGCGCCTCCGCCCATAAGCACATCGGCGCGGCTCGCCAGCATCTGTTCCGCGATCGAACCCGCGCCGCCGTTTTCGAGCGCATTGGTGGGGCATTTCTCGCTCGTCTGCTGTGGTCCATAGCAGCGGCGCTCGGTCACATGCGCCTGCTGGACGGCGGGCGTCGCATCCTCGATCTCGGCGGTGGTAATATTGCCGGTGCCAAGGCCCGCCGCCTTCGCCAGCTCCAGCAGGGTGGCATGGGGCTTCCCGTGAATATCGACGCCGATCGCGCCGTTATAGGTCTTCACCCCACTCGCCCAGGCGGTGCCGGAAGCGGCGGAGTCGGTCACATAATCCGGCTTGCCCGCCTTGGTGAGCGAATAATGGGTATACTGCCCGGTGACGGGCAGTGCATCGATGCCTTTCAGAAATCCGCCCGCGCCCTCGGCATAGTTGCGGGCGATGGTGATCTCCGAATCGCCCATGCCGTCGCCGATCATCAGGATGACGTTGCGCACCTTGCCATCGGCTGCGAGGCCGCGATAGGCGGCGGTCATGTCTTCATGAATGCGCCGCGCGCCGCCGGGCTCCGCTATATTCCCCTGCGCCGGGCGGGGAGCATCGGCAACGCTCCGGGCGAGAGATTCCGATGCGGCGGTCGCCATCAGACTGACGACGATCAGTCCATATACCCCAGACGTAAACCGCATATAGTCTCCCGGGCAGTCTCGTGCATGAACCGTTACGCGCCAAAGCACACATTACCCGCACTGCCATGAGGATATGACATGGCAATGACCAGCCGCCCGATCAGGCGGTCAGCGCTGCCACCAGTGCCTTGACCTTCTTCTGCCGCCATTGCGGGGTCGGCGCGATCAGCCAATAGCCCTGTTCCCGCTCGACCGGGGCGCCGACCTGCCGCACGCGTCCGGCGCCGAGCGCCGCCTGCGCGAGGAGCAGCGGCACCGATGCGCGCCCCAGGCCCGCAATCGCCGCCGCAAGCGCAAGCCCCGCATCCGCGACGCTGATGCAGCCCGTCCCGCCATCCTCGGGGCAACCCGGCCAGCCGATCCAGCCTTCCGCACCGCCATTAGCGGCCTCCACCGTCACGAACTCCGCCCTGTCGAGCGAAACGCCTTCATGCTCGCCAGGTCCATCCGCCAGCACGACCGCGAGATCGAGATTCGCCTCGGTGAAATCGGGCGGCGTATCGGCGGCGATCAGGGTGAAGTGCAACTCCGCATGCTCCGCCGCATAAGCCGAGAGTTTGGGCAGCAACCATGCCGCGCTGATGTCGCGCGGCGCGGCGATGGCGAGCGCGTTGGACGACTGCCCGGACTGCATCGCCTGCACCGCTTCCTCGAACATCAGGAAACCGCCGCGCAATGCCTCCAGCGCGCCCTCCGTCTCCGGGGTCAGCTCCAGCCCCTTGGGCGTGCGGCGAAACAGCACCACACCGAGCATATCCTCCAGCGCGCGGATCTGTTGCCCCACGGCGGCGGGTGTCACCGCCAGTTCATCCGCCGCGCGGGTGAAGCTCAAATGCCGCGCCGCCGCATCGAGCACGCGCAGGCCATTCAACGGCAGATGCGTGCGCTTCATTGCGCCTCCGCCGGGGCCACCAGCGCAAAACGGGGGATCGCGACCCGCATCATATGCCCGTCCGCCGTGACCATGTTGTAATGCCCCTCCATCACGCCCGTAGAGGTGCCGAGCGGGCAGCCCGAGACATAATCATAGGAGCCGCCCGGGTGGATCACCGGCTGCTCGCCGACGACACCCTCGCCCTCGACATGGTGAATGGTGCCGCGCCCGTCGGTAATCGCCCAGCGGCGCGAGAGCAGCTGCACCGGCGCATCGCCCTCATTCTCGATCCGCACATGATAGGCCCAGAACCAGCGCCCCCGGTCCGGCTCGGACTGTTCGGGCAGGAAACTCACCGACACGCGGACGATGATGTCGTCGGTCGCAGAGTAATAGGGGAAGAGCGCCTTCATGCCGCTCTAAACTCCCCTAAAGCCCGACCGCCGTCAATGCCTGATCCAGATCGTCGATCAAATCCTGCGGGTCTTCAAGGCCGACATTGATGCGCACCATGCCCTCCGTCACGCCCATATCGGCGCGCACTTCCGGCGTGAGGCTGCTGTGCGTGGAGGACGCCGGATGCGTCATCAGCGATTTGGTGTCGCCAATGTTGTTGGAGATGTCGATCAGCGTCAGCGCGTTCAGCATCGCCATCGCATTCTCGCGCCCGCCGTCGATCTCGAACGAGAAGATCGGCCCGGCCATGCGCATCTGGCTCATCGCAAGTTCATGCTGCGGGTGGCTGGGAAGGCCGGGAAACAGCACCGTGCCCAGCCGCTCCTGAAGAAAATGCGCGACGACCAGCGCATTTTCGGACTGCTTGATCGCGCGCAGCTCCAGCGTTTCCAGCCCCTTCAACACCACCCAAGCGCTGAACGGCGAAAGCGTCGGCCCGGTGTTGCGCTGGAACGGCAGCAGCTTAGTGTTGATGAAATCGGCGGAACCGCACACCGCGCCCGCGAGCACGCGCCCCTGCCCGTCCATCAGCTTGGTCGCGGCATAGGCGACGACATCCGCCCCCAGCTCCAGCGGGCGTTGCAGCGCGCTGCTGGCGAAGGCGTTGTCCACCACAGACACTATGCCATGTTCCCGCGCCAGCGCACTCACCGCGCGGATGTCGACAATGTCCATCGTCGGGTTGGCGGGCGTCTCGAAGAAGAACATCTTCGTGTTGGGCTTGATCGCTTGTCTCCATGCGTCAATGTCACGCCCGTCAACCGGCGTCACCTCAATGCCGAAGCGGGGCAGCAGATTGTCCGTCACCCAGCGCGTCGGGCCGAACGCCGCGCGCGCGACAACCAGATGATCGCCCGCCGAAAGCGCGCACAGCATCACCGCGCTCATCGCCGCCATGCCGCTCGCCTGGCTGCGGCATGCTTCCGCGCCTTCCATCAGGGCGATGCGCTCTTCGAGCATCTGCACCGTGGGGTTCTGCGTGCGCGAATAGGTCATGCCCGCCTGCTCGCCCGCGAAGCGCGCCGCAACCGTCTGCGCGTCGTCATAGCTGTAGCCGGAGGTAACGTAGATCGCCTCGGACGTTTCGCCCTGCTCGCTGCGCCATGTGCCGCCGCGCACCGCTTGCGTCGCGGGCCGCCATTTGCCGGTGATGGCGCGGTTCTGTCCTGTATCGCGTTTCATGCTTGTTCCTTACAACGCGGCGAGCACCGCGTCACCCATTTGCTCGGTCGTCATACTGCCGCCCAGGTCGAAGCTGCGCGCGCCGCCTTCCAGCGCCTTGGCGACCGCCGCCTCGATCCGGTCCGCCGCCTCGGCCATGCCTAGCGAATAGCGCAGCATCATCGCGGCGGAGAGAATGGTCGCCAGCGGGTTGGCCTTGCCCTGCCCCGCTATGTCCGGCG
>CAZLTO010000008.1:0-15106 GCA_964562475.1 uncultured Sphingobium sp.
CCTCGGGAAGAGTTGCCACGACCTTCCGGACATCGACCAGCAGCTGCGCCTTGGCGTCGTTGTTGATGTAAAGGTTGCCACCCTTTTCCTGACCGAAGTGAATATCGGACAAATGGACGAAAGCGATGCTCATCATTCTTACCCCTGTAGCAATCAGCTATAGGGTGCACAAAGCCCACTTCCAAGATAGCGTTGGACGCTCAACAAGGCGCGGTGAAAACACTTCCGGCACATCCTGCTAACGGCCGTTCACTATGCAGGCCAAATTTGCGTTCCGAATGACAGCTTATCGCAAGCCATCTACTGTCTCCGGATAGTCGTAAAGGTCCAACATCCCGGTCATCCAACCGTCGCGTTTCGACGACGTGAATGTTGGGCGGCTTACCCCAATCGGCCACCAACAAAGATTATCGGCTCGTCCCCCGACCCGCGCCCGACACGGCTCGTGGGAGCATCCGTGGGAGCGTCGCGGTAACAGGCGGGATTGAGCGGGAATGCAATTGGCGGTTTTCCGCCACTTTTCTCCCGTGGAGCCCCCCTCAATCCCTTGTATGCCGGGTTCGATTCCCGTAGGGACATCGCCGTTCATGCAGCCCTGATCCACCCGTGTTCATCGCGCCGGATTTCCTCTAGTCTCACCAGAAGATCAGCATCTGGCGCTGCGCACAAAGTTCTATAGGATCGCACGAAGGCCGACCATATTTTCTGACATATTTGCCGCAAAAGAGGCAGGAGCCAAAGGTTCACACCAAATTTTCGTGCTTGCCCTGCGCCCACGGCAAAACAGGCGCACCCGATCGGGTACGCCTGTTTGAAACCATAATCGCGCTGTTGGAGCGGGATCAGCCCTCGCTGCGGGTATCGCGGCGCTCGGCGATGCGGGCGCGCTTGCCGGTGCGACCGCGCAGATAATAGAGCTTGGCGCGACGCACCACGCCCTTGCGGACCACGATGATGCTGTCGATGTTCGGCGAATAGAGCGGGAAGACGCGCTCGACGCCTTCACCGAAGCTCATCTTGCGCACAGTGAAGTTCGATCCCATGCCCTTGTTCGAGCGGGCGATGCAGACGCCCTCATAATTCTGAATACGGGTGCGTTCGCCTTCGACCACCTTCACGCCGACGCGCAACGTATCGCCAGCGCGGAAATCGGGAATAGCCTTGGCCGCCTTGGAAATTTCCTCGGCCTCGATCTGTTGAATGAGGTTCATGCCTCTTTTCCTTCGTCTCGCGTCGCGCGCCAGAGGCAGGTCAGTCCCGAACGCCCCTGTGGCGCTCCCAAAGGTCCGGCCTGCGTAACCGTGTATCATCCTCCGCCCGTTGTTTCCGCCAGGCGGCGATCTTCGCGTGATCCCCCGATCGCAACACTTCAGGGATACTGCGCCCCTCCCACTCGGGTGGTCGGGTATAATGCGGATATTCGAGGAGGCCGCTTTCGAAGCTTTCCTCGACTCCGCTCGAAGCCGCGCCCATTACCCCGGGAAGCAGGCGAATGCAAGCGTCGAGGATGGTGAGCGCCGCCATCTCTCCGCCGGAGAGGATGATGTCGGTGAGGCTTACCTGCTCGATCTGCGGGCGAGCTTCAAACAGGCGCTCGTCAAAGCCTTCAAAACGACCGCAGAGGATCGTGACGCCGGGGCCGGAGGCGAGTGCGCGGATACGCTGCTGCGTAATGGGTTTGCCGCGCGGTGTCATGGCAAGGATGGGAAGACCGGGCTGCCGGTTTTCCGCTTCATCCACCGCTTCGGCGAGCACATCGCAGCGCAAAACCATGCCCGCCCCGCCACCTGCTGGCGTGTCATCGACAGTGCGGTGCTTATCGGTGGCGAAATCGCGGATCTGGATCGGCTCGCACGCCCATATCCCCTCCTCCAGCGCACGCCCGGCGAGCGATACGCCCAGCGGGCCGGGGAACATCTCCGGGTAGAGGGTTAGGATTTGGGCGTGGAAGGTCATTTGCGTCGCAAGTACTGAAGTGTGAGGTGCGCTGTTGGCCAAGCAATAAAAAACGATAGCAATGCACTGAATGCACACATCATTCCGATGGCTATAATTGCCAACCCATCAGCAGGCACAGAAGAAGGCTTCGAGAATAACCAACTCCAAACCATCGTGATCGGGAAGAGTGCTAAAAGCGCTAATGGAATCAATAATCCACATACAGTTGTAAGACGCAATTGAGGAGCATCAGGCCAAAATCGCTGCGCCAAACATGAAAAAGCGGAAGTAAAGATAGCTACACCCACGACAAACAAAGCTAGAGCACCCATCACTCCGCCCAATTCTCGATTTTCAGCCCCGGCACATCGGCGAAATCCGCTTCGTTGCGTGTCACCAGCGTCAACCCCAGCGAAAGTGCATGCGCGGCGATGAGCCGGTCGAAGCTCTGGCGCTTGATACCAATCTGGCGCACGAGGACACCATAGGTGGTCGCGGCGGCTTCATCGAAGGAATGGAGCGTCAAGGTGCGGACCAATGTTTCGAGTTTCTGTTCGTCAGCGGGTTCGGCCCCCCGGTGCCGCGCTCCTACTCGCAATTCCGCCAATGTTATCGCAGAAATGGCGAGACCCCGCACATAGGAAGTGTAAATGCGATCCCGCACCAGATCACTTCTGCCCAGCGCGAAATCGATACAGACATTTGTATCCAGCAGGAACAAACTCAGGCAGCCTTGCCTTTAGGCTTTCGAGGGGACCAGTCCCGCTCCTCTTGCTCGATGTCACCACGCCCCTCGGACATGAAACCCGGCGAGAAGGAGCCATAAAGTCCCATCAACACTTTCAACCCATCATCTTCTTTCCAGAAGGTGAAACTGCCGTCGGCATGAGGCGCAATCACGATGTCGTCGCCTTCGGCGATACCCAGCGCCTTGGGCAGACGCAGCGCGACGCTGTTGCCTGACTTGAAGACCTTGGCTTTGTATTCCTCGCTCATGATCAGCTCCGTATATACGTGATGTATATACTATTCCACAAACGCGGAGTCAATGATCGCGCGGGTGTCTTCGATCTGCGCCGCGTGGATCGGCACCATGAAGCGCTTGCCGGGCTTGCCGTCAGGGCCAACGGGCCGTTCAATGTCCAGAAGATCGCCCGCGCCGAAATTCTCGACCGCGACAACCTCCCCAAGCTCGCTTCCTTCATCAGAAAAACACTGTAATCCTATGATATCACAGTGATAATATTCACCTTCAGCAAGCTCTGGGAGAGCCGAACGCGGGACAGTGAGGGCCACGCCACGCAGGCTTTCGGCATCGTTGCGATCGGCGACTTCCGCAAAGCGCGCAACCGCGCCATTGGAGCCGTGGCGGATCGACTTCAAGGTGAGCACACGCCCACCCGCATCGAAGCTCTTGTAACGAGCCAGGCTGTCTGGCCCGTCACCGAACAGCTTCAGGCGCACCTCGCCCGCTACGCCATGCGCGCCGATCATGGCGGCCAGCGTAACGGGGCGATGCGGGTCCAAGGATTAGCCCTCGGCCTGCTCTTCGCTGGTTTCTGCGGCGGGAGCTTCCTCGGCGGCAGGAGCCTCCTCAGCGACCGGCGCTTCCTCCGCAGCCGCGACTTCTTCCGCAGCGGGAGCGGCTTCCTCGGTTACGGGCGCTTCCTCAACCGGGGTTTCTTCAACCGGAGCTTCCTCAGCCACAGGAGCGGCAGCGGCCTCGCGGGCGGCTTCCTCGGCGGCGGCGAGCTTCTCGGCCTTGTCCTCGGCGCGATCCTTGGCCTTCTGACCCGGCTCGCCCTTGTTCGGGTTGCTGCGGACAGCACGCTCTTTCACGCCAGCGGCGTCGAGGAAGCGCGCGACGCGGTCGGTCGGCTGCGCGCCGTTCGATACCCAGTATTTCGCGCGCTCGACATCGAGCACAACGCGCTTCTCGTCGGTCTTGGCGAGCAGCGGATTATAGCTGCCGATACGCTCGATGAACTTGCCGTCACGCGGCGCGCGCACGTCCGCAACGACGATGCGATAATAAGGGCGCTTCTTGGAGCCACCGCGCGAAAGACGAATGGAAGTTGCCATAAATTCTAACCTTACCTTTCTTGAAATTTGAAAATATTAAATAAACTATTTTTTTCCGAAATTGCCGAAACCCGGCGGGAGACCTCCGGGTGTTCCGCCACCCAGACCCGGAAGGCCGCCACCGGCTCCCCCGCCCATACCGCCGAGCATATCGCCAAGGCCGCCACCGAGGCCGCCTTTCCCGCCCATGAACATCTTGGCGAGGCCGCCCAAGCCGCCCATCTTGCGGATCTTCTTCATAGCGGTTTCCATTTCCTGATGCATCTTGAGTAGCTTGTTCACCTCCTGCACCGTGCGGCCTGAACCCTTGGCAATGCGGATCTTGCGCTTGGCGTTGATGATCGCCGGACGCTCGCGCTCCTTGGGCGTCATCGAGCCGATGATCGCATCGAGGTGCACAAGCGCCTTGTCGTTGGCGCCGCTCTGCGCCATCGCCGCCTGCGCTTTCTTGAGGCCAGGGATCATCCCCGCCATTGCGCCGAGGCCGCCCATCTGCTGCACCTGTTTCAGTTGCATGCGCATGTCGTTGAGGTCGAACTGGCCTTTCGCCATCTTTTTGGCGAGCTTGTCCGCCTCCTCGGCATCGATGACCTCGGCAGCCTTCTCGACCAGCGAAACGACATCGCCCATGCCAAGGATGCGCTGGGCCACCCGCGCGGGGTAGAACGGCTCGATCGCGTCGAGCTTCTCGCCCGTGCCCGCGAACTTGATCGGCGTGCCGGTGACGAAGCGCATCGAAAGCGCCGCGCCGCCACGCGCATCGCCATCCATGCGGGTCAGCACCACGCCGGTCAGCGGCACCTGCTCGGTGAAGTTTTTCGCAACGTTAACAGCGTCCTGTCCGGTGAGACTGTCTACCACCAGCAGGATTTCCTGCGGCGCGGACACCTCCGCCACCGCCTTCATCTCGTCCATCAGCGCCTGATCGACATGGAGGCGGCCCGCGGTATCGAGCATCACCACATCATAGCCCTGCAGCTTCGCCGACTGGAGCGCGCGGCGGGCGATATCGACCGGCTTCTGCCCCGCAACAATGGGCAAGGTGGCGACATCCGCCTGCTGGCCGAGCACCGCGAGTTGCTCCTGCGCCGCCGGGCGATTGACGTCGAGCGACGCCATCATCACCTTCTTGCGGTCTTTTTCATGCAAGCGCTTGGCGATCTTGGCAGTGGTGGTGGTCTTGCCCGAGCCCTGCAGGCCGACCATCATGATGACGGCGGGCGGCGTGACATCGAGCATCAGGTCGGAGCTTTCGGCCCCAAGAAATTCCGTCAGCGTATCGGAGACGATCTTGACGACCATCTGGCCCGGCGTGACCGAGCGCAGCACATCGCCGCCCACGGCGCGGTCGGTTGCACGGTCGATGAACTCGCGCACCACGGGTAGCGCGACGTCCGCCTCCAGCAGCGCGATTCGCACCTCGCGCATCGCGGTGCGGACATCATCCTCCGTAAGCGCACCACGCCCACGCAGCTTGTCGAACACCCCGGTCAGGCGATCGCTCAATGAGTCAAACATCGACACCTCACAACGCGCGGAAATCCGCAGAAAAGCATATATCCCAAAACGACAAACGCGCCGGTGGGCGAAACCTCGCCGACCAGCGTCGATCCGTGGACCTAATGGGCAATATACCCAAGCCAGGGATGTCATCAGGGCGCCCAACGAACCCGAAAGTCCGTTTGACTGCGGCTTCCCTTAAGCGAAAGCGCGTCGATTGGCAAGCGATCATGCCCGGCTGACCAACCGGAGGCTGCTATTAACCGGATATAAAAGGATTTTCGCAATTATGCGTCCAACGCGCGCAGCAGCTTACCCTGAGACAAAAAGCTGCCGGCTGAGGACCAAAGACTTTGTGATGACTGCTAATTACAACAGTTCCAGGTTCAGTTCGGCACGATCCGAACTGATTACGGGGAGTGTGGTCGTTGCCTCGATCGTCATGTTCATATGGACAGGCGGCACGGCAATGACGGCGGTCGTGCGCAAGTTGGCGGGCGTGGGTCCGAGCGTAGAGCAGGTGCTGCTGACGACATTGCTGCTCAATATCGCGCTGATCCTGTTTGGCTGGCGCCGGTATCGCGATCTTGAAATAGAGGTGAGGCAGCGACGGATCGCCGAAGAGCAGGCGCGTTCTCTTGCCGAGACTGATCCGCTGACCGGGCTGCTCAACCGCCGCTCCTTCAAGGATCGAGGCGCCAAGCTGATCGAGGCTGCGCGACAGACCGGTCAGACGCTGATCGTGATGATACTCGATCTCGATAATTTCAAACAGGTGAACGACATTTATGGCCATGCGGCCGGCGATGATGTGCTGTTGATGGCGGGAGAGCGAATACGCACCGCCTTACCCCCATCGGCGCTGCTCTCGCGCATGGGCGGCGATGAGTTTGCTTGCGCTTTCATAATCGGCCCCGGCACGCCGCATCTTGCCGACCGCACAGCCGAGAATATTGTCGCGTCGATAACCCAGCCCATGATCGGCAAGGGGCTTCACCTGCGTACCAGCACATCCATTGGCATATCACAGTCCGGGTCCGAACAGGAGAGCGTTGAGGCGCTCATGCGTCAGGCCGACAGGGCGATGTATTCCGCCAAGAAGCAGGGACGCAACGGCTATGCCTGGTTCGATGGCGCAGTAGAGCAAGAATTGTCGCTTCAACTCATTCTCGAAGCAGATATCCGTAACGGCATTCCGAGGGCCGATTTTATTCCTTACTTCGAACCCCGCAAAAGACTTGCCGACGGTCACCTCGCCGGTTTCGAGATGCTGGCGCGATGGCAACACCCCACACAGGGTCTGATTTTGCCCGCTCAGTTCATCCCGATTGCGGAAAAGGCCGGATTGATGGATGATCTATCGCTCATGTTGATGCGGACGGCATTTACAGAGGCCGCCAACTGGGACAATTCGCTGATCCTGTCTGTGAACATTTCGCCATCGCAGCTGCGTGATCCCTGGATGGTTCAGAAACTGCACAAGCTGCTGGTCGAAACCGGGCTTCCCGCAAGCCGGCTGGAAGTGGAGCTAACGGAAGAAGTTCTGTTCCGTGATCTCGCTCTGGCGAAGGAAATCGCCGGTTCGCTCAAAAATCTGGGCGTCGGCATCGTTCTGGACAGATTCGGCGCGGATCAGAGCTCGCTCGCCCATCTGCGCGCCCTGCCGTTTGACCGTGTGAAGATCAGCCGGACGCTGGTGTCATCGATCCATCGCGACGAGCAGAATGCATCGATCATTGCCGCGCTCATGGGCATAGCTGAGAATCTGCGCCTGCCGATCACCGCGGTTGGCATCGAGGATGAGGCCATCTTGACCAAGCTGCGTGAGCTTGGCTGCATCGATGGGCAAGGCTGGCATTTTGGTAAGCCGATGCCCGTTAGCGAGGCCAGGCTTATGGCGAAGCTGTCCGCACACAGCGATCCCGCGACCGAACAGCAGGCGACGAGTATCACCCGCCAGGCGATTTGAACTGCGTCACCCCGCGGTCAGGACTGCATGGACTTTGGGCCATTTCGTGCCTACATGCGCGCCTATGAGCAGCTTCGCCAAAATGCATGGCCTCGGCAATGATTTCGTAGTGATCGACGCGCGGGAAGGCGCGATCGAGATCAGGGAGGCGCGCGCGCGCGCGATTGCGGACCGGCATACGGGTATCGGCTGCGACCAGCTCATCGTCGTGGGTCCGTCCGACCGCGCGGACGTGTCGATGCGGATTTTTAATTCGGACGGTGGCGAGGTCGAGGCCTGCGGCAACGCGACACGCTGCATCCCGCTGTTCCTGGGCCGCGATGTGACCATTGAGACCAAGGCAGGCATATTGACCGCACGGATCGCGGGTGATGGCGCGGTCGTCGATATGGGCACGCCACGCTTCGAGTGGGAAACGATCCCCCTCGCTTATGCTATGAACACATATTCCATGCCGGTGAGCTGGGAGGATTTGCCCTCGCCGAGTTGCGTCAATGTCGGTAATCCGCACGTGATCTTCTTCGTCGAGGATCTGGATGCCATCGATCATGCACGGCTTGGCGCGTTGATCGAGCATGATCCGCTGTTCCCGGCGCGGGTCAATGTGAATTTCGCACAGCCGATTGCCCAGAACCATCTGCGCCTCGTCGTCTGGGAACGCGGCGCGGGATTGACGCAAGCCTGCGGAACCGGCGCCTGCGCTACGGCTGTCGCCGCAGTCCGGCATGGCATCGTCAAAGGCCCGGCAACTGTCACCCTGCCCGGTGGCGATCTCGTCATCGACTGGCAGCCGGGCGGGCATATCCAGATGAGCGGACCTGCGACATTTGTCTTTTCCGGCGAGGCGGACTGGGAAAGGTTTTGATGCCCGGTCCAGAGGTCATCACCTTCGGATGCCGCCTCAACATCGCCGAAAGCGAGGCGATGCGCGCGCTGGCCGGAGATCAAGACAATCTGGTGATCGTCAACAGCTGCGCGGTGACGGGTGAAGCCATGCGGCAAGCGCGGCAAGTCATAAGACGCGCAAAGCGCGAGCGGCCGGACACCCGTATCGTCGTCACCGGCTGCGGCGCGCAGACCGACCCCGCGATGTTCGCGGCCATGCCGGAAGTCGACAGCGTGATAGGCAACCGGGAAAAGCTGACCCCCGGCGCATTCCTGCCCGGCGCTGACAAAGTCCGCGTGTCGGACATCATGCGTGTGCACGAGATCGCACCGCATATGGTCAGCAGCTTCGCAGATCACACCCGCGCCTTTGTCGAAGTGCAGAACGGCTGCGACCATCGCTGCACCTTCTGCATCATCCCCTACGGCCGGGGAAACAGTCGCTCAGCACCCGCCGGGGCAGTGATCGACCGGGTGAAGGCGCTGGTTGATGAGGGATATCCCGAGGTGGTGCTCACTGGCGTCGATGTAACGAGCTATGGCGCGGACCTACCCGATAGCCCGAGCCTCGGCAGCCTGGTCGAGCGCATCTTGGCCCAGGTACCCACCCTGCCCCGCCTGCGCCTCTCCTCTATCGACAGCATCGAGATCGACGATCGCCTCTTCGCGTTACTCACGCAGGAACCGCGTCTGATGCCGCATGTGCACCTCTCGCTTCAGTCCGGCGATGACATGATCCTGAAACGGATGAAGCGCCGCCACAGCCGCGCCGACGCGATCCGCATCGTCGAGCGACTTCTCTCCGCGCGACCGGAGATCAGCATCGGCGCGGATATTATCGCCGGGTTCCCGACCGAGACGGAAGGAATGTTCGCCAACTCGCTCGCGCTCATCGAAGAGTGCCATATCGTCCACGGCCATATTTTTCCCTACTCCCCTCGCAATGGCACACCCGCCGCGCGCATGCCGCAGGTGGAACGCACCACGATAAAATCCCGCGCCGCCCGGCTCCGCGAGGCGTGCGCGGACAACCGCGCGCACTGGCTCCACGCGCTCATCGGCACACGGCAGCACGTTCTGATCGAAAGCGATGGAACATCCGGCCATGCCGAGAATTTTGCTCCTGTGCGCCTGCCTACGTCCCAAAAACGCGGAGAAATCGTTTCTGCTACCATCGCCGGGGTTGAGAATGGCTCGCTGATCGCGCAAGAGGCTCAGCCATGAGCGATACCGCACCCAAAAACTGGCGTGAAAAGCTGTTCGGCGGCCTCAAGCGCACCTCGGAAAAACTCGGCGAGAACCTCACCGGCCTGTTTTCAAAGCCGCTCGACGCGCAGACACTCGACGAGATCGAGGAGGCGCTGATCGTCTCCGACCTTGGCCCGGCCATGGCGATGCGTATCCGCGACCGGCTGGAAGACACACGTCACAGCCGCCCGATCACCGAGGAATATCTGCGCGAGGTCATTGCCGACGAGGTCAAGAAAGTGCTGGCGCCGGTCGCTAAGCCGTTGGAATACAAGGCCGCAAAACCGCATGTAATTCTCGTCATCGGCGTCAACGGTTCGGGCAAGACGACGACCATCGCCAAGCTCGCCAAGCGCTTTCAGGAGCAGGGCCGCTCGGTCATGCTTGCGGCGGGCGACACATTTCGGGCGGCGGCGATCGGGCAACTGAAGGTTTGGGCCGAACGGATTGGCGCGCCGATCGTTTCCGGTAAGGAAGGCGGTGATGCCGCTGGCCTCGCTTTCTCCGCCGTGCAACAGGCGACCGAGCAGGGCATCGACATCCTGATCGTCGATACGGCGGGCCGCTTGCAAAACCGCACCGAGCTGATGGACGAACTGGCGAAGATCCGCCGCGTGCTCGGGCGGCTTGATCCTGCCTCGCCGCATGATGTGGTGCTGGTGCTCGATGCGACCTCGGGCAACAATGTGCTGAGCCAGATCGAGGTGTTCCGTGAGGTGGCGCAGGTGACTGGCCTTGTGATGACCAAGCTCGATGGCACCGCGCGCGGCGGTATGCTGGTCGCGGCGGCGGAGAAATATGGCCTCCCCATTCATGCCATTGGCGTGGGCGAAACGATTGACGATTTGCGGCCCTTCGACCCTGCCGACATGGCGAAAGCGATAGCTGGAAGTGCTTATGCCTGAGTCTACCGCCACTCAAACGAAAACTAAGAACGCCAATCTCTCCCTCTCGCTCGATTTCGGGCCGCTTTTGGTCTTTTTCCTCGGCTACAAGCTGATCGGCATGATCGCTGGCACAGCCCTGTTCATGATCGCGATCGCTCTTGCGGTGATCATCTCGAAATGGAAACTCGGTAAGGTCTCGCCCATGCTGTGGCTGTCAGCGATCCTCGTGGTCTTTTTCGGTGGGTTGACGATCTATTTCAACGACCAGCGTTTCATCCAGATCAAACCGACGATCATCTACAGCTTCTTTGCAATCTTGCTGCTGGGCGGATTGGCGAAGGGCAAGCCGCTGCTCAAATATCTGTTGCAGGCCGCCTATGACGGGCTCGATGAGACCGGCTGGCGCAAGCTCTCCCGCAACTGGGCGGTCTTTTTCGTGGTGATGGCGATCGCAAATGAAATAATGCGCGAGAGCATGAGCTTCGACACCTGGCTGACTGTGAAGGTGTGGGGCGTGACGATCCTGTCATTCGTTTTTGCCGCCGCCAATATCCCAATGCTGATGAAACATGGGCTGGTGCTGGACAAGCAAGCGGCGGGGCCTCAGGAGACCGCCGCCGCGCAAGGCGACCCGCCGCAGGGATGATCCTTGCAGCGGGCATCGAATAAGTGATTCAGGCCATTTCCTCGGCCTTCTGATCAGCGCGATCCGCACCCTTGCCATCAAGATTCCGCGACACGAAGTCCCAGTTGATTGCATTGTTGAGCAGCGCCTCGGCATAATTCGGGCGGGCGTTGCGGTAGTCGATATAATAAGCATGCTCCCATACATCGAGGATGAAGAGCGGCTGCACGCCATCATGCGCGACCGGGGTATCGGCGTCATGATAGGAGGTTACCTCGAGCTTGCCGTCACGCAAGTTGAGCGCCGCCCAGCCCGAGCCGAAATGCCCGACCGCTTCGGCCTTCAGCTTCTCGATCAGTGTGTCAGTCGAACCGAAAGCTTCATCGATCTTCGCCTGAAGCGCGGCGCTGGGCTGAGTCTTTTCCGGGCTGAGGCACAGCCAGTAAAAGCTGTGATTCCATATCTGGCCGACCTGATTGAACAGGCCGCCTTTGGAGGAGCGAATGAGCTCAACCAGCGATTTTCCTTGCAGCGCAGCATCCGCCGCGACCAGCTCATTGGCCTTCGTCACATAGGCGTTGTGATGCTTGCCATGATGATAGTCGAAGGTTTCCGCCGAAATGAGGTCACCGAAAGCGTCCTTGGAATAAGGGAGTTCGGGGAGTTTGAAGGTCATGATAGATTTTCCTGTTCTGGGTTACACAAACCGGGCTCTGCAATGACAACGCATGGCAAACCGAGAATGTCCCTGCGATTTAGGAAATTTATGTCGCTTCGCAACATCGAGAATCAGGCCCAAAACAGCAGATGATTAAGGATGTGACAATCCAGTCCTCATGACATAGACTGGCCGTGGCAGAGCAACGGCTCGCCGTGTTTGTTCGCAATTTTCCTGGGGGAAGCCATGACAAAATTTTTCGCAAATCTGAATATGGTGCTTGCCGCTGGTCTGGTGCTGGCGCTTGCGGTAATCTGGTGCACGAGCGTTCCGATGGGTGGACCGACCCTCAACGAAATTTTCCGCTGGCTGCATCTTTTCTTCGGCGTGACGTGGATCGGCCTGCTCTATTATTTCAACTTCGTACAGATCCCGACGATGCCGAATATTCCCGCCGAGCTGAAGCCCGCCGTATCCAAGCATATCGCGCCATCCGCGCTGTTCTTCTTCCGCTGGGGTGCCGCATTTACGGTGCTCACCGGCCTCATCGTCGCGCATCTCTCGGGCTATCTTGTGCAGGCGCTTACCTTTGCCGATCCCGCTTACCGGATGATCGGCATCGGCATGTGGCTGGCGCTCATCATGGCGTTCAACGTCTGGTTCGTGATCTGGCCGGCGCAGCAGAAGGCGCTGGGCCTCGTTCAGGCCGATGACACCACCAAGGCAGCTGCGGCGACCCGCGCGATGATGTTCTCCCGCACCAATACATTGCTCTCGCTCGCGATGTTCTACTGCATGGTCAACGCCAACAACGGCTGATCTGCTCGATTACCCTCAGAAAGGGCGCCCTGCATTGCGGCGCCCTTTTTCGCGGAAACACTACAGCAATCCGTGTTTGCGCAGGCAGTGACGGAATTGATCGTAACTGAGTTTCAACGCCTTGGCTGCGGCGCGCTGGTTGTGCCGATGGCGGTTGAGCGCATCCTCGACCAGTGACCGTTCATAAGCGGCAACCGCGCTTCTCAGATCGTCGATGACGGGCGCAGGCATGGACTTCACCTCCACCTCGCCCTTGGCCTGCACGTCTTGCTTGGCCGCAGCCTTGGGCGCCCAAGGCGATGCAAACGGATCGAAGGTCAACGCGCCCACCGGCCCATCGTCTTCATGCCAGCGATAGACCGCGCGCTCCACAACATTGCGCAATTCGCGCACATTGCCCGGCCAGCGATGAGCCTCCATCTCCGTCATAATCTCCATTGAGAACCCCGGCCAGCCGCTCCAGCCGATTTCGGAGGCCATGCGTCGTCCGAAATGTTCGGCCAACACGGCGACATCCCCCTCGCGGGCGCGAAGCGGTGGGAGCGTTATCACCTCGAAGCTCAGCCGATCGAGCAGGTCAGCCCGGAAGGTTCCTTTGTCGGTAGCCAGTGGCAGATTCTCGTTGGTGGCAGCGACGATACGAACGTCGACATTCATTGGACGCGACGCGCCGATCCGTGTCACCTCGCCATATTCGACCACGCGCAATAGCCGCTCCTGCACCGCCAGCGACAAGGTGCCCAGTTCGTCGAGAAACAGCGTGCCGCCGTCCGCCTCCTCGAACCTCCCTGCCCGCGCCCGCGTTGCGCCGGTGAACGCGCCCGCCTCATGACCGAACAATTCCGCCTCGATCAGCGTTTCCGGCAACGCCGCGCAATTCATGGTGACGAGCGGTTTGTCCCAGCGGGAGGAAAGATGGTGCAGCCGCTGGGCGATCAGTTCCTTGCCCGTGCCGCGCTCGCCAATCACCAGAACGGGCCGGTCGAGCGCCGCCGCGCGACCGGCCTGCTCGATCGCATCGAGAAATGGCAGCGATTGCCCGATGAAGCTTTGACGTTCCATACACTATTACTTAGTATAAATTACTAACTATTGGTATATTAAATTTCGCTTCCGGCGAGGCCGGAACGCAGAAAAGCCCGGTTTTGCATCAATTTCTGAAATTGGCACGCCCCCTGCAATGTTGGGAGCATGATCCGAGCATCTCGGTTCACAATTTTTCGGAACTCAGATTAACAGGGGATTTTTTATGACTAACCGCACCGCACTTGTTCATACCGCCGCCGCGCTGTTCGCCACCGGCATGACCTTCCTCACTTTCTCCGCCGCGCACGCAGCCTCACCCGCTGAGTATCGCGCGGCGGTCGAAACGAGCATCGACAAGGAACTGCGTCTGCCCGCAGGCCAGCATGACGGACGCCACGGCACCGCGACGCTTGCAGTCACTGTCGACGCCAATGGCCGGGTTGAATCCGTAAAGCTGCTTAAGTCTGCCGGCTTTGCGAGCTTCGACCAGGAGGCTATTCGCACCGCCAACCGCGTATCCTACCCCGCTTCGGCTAAGGGTCGCACTGTCGCCATGATACTCGGCTTCAACGAGCAGGTGAGCAACAAGGCGCAGGCCGAGGGCGGCGAGATAGTCACCGCTTGGGCCGCCGAGCAGGATCGCAAGGTTCGCCTTGCCCAAGAGACGACCGCCCAGCAGCCCGACAGCTGAGGCATCGCGCCGGGGCGGAATGCATTTCCGTCCCTTGCGCTCCGCCCCGGCAAACGCGCATAAGGACCACATAAGGAGCAAAGTTGAAATGGGTATTTTTTCCCGCACCCGCGACATCATCGCCGCCAACATGACCGACATGCTGGATCGCGCCGAAGACCCGGCCAAGATGATCCGCATGATCATCCTCGAAATGGAGGAGACTTTGGTGGAAGTGCGGGCGTCCGCGGCCCGCACCATCGCGGACCAGAAGGAAATGCGCCGCGCGATCGGCAAGCTGGAAGTCGCGCAGGCGAGCTGGACCGATAAGGCCGCGCTCGCCCTCTCCAAGGATCGTGAGGATCTCGCCAAGGCGGCGCTCGTCGAGAAGCAGAAAGCCGCTGACATGGCGGCGCAACTGGAAGGCGAGATCGCCGAACTGGACGACGCGCTGCTCGCCGCCGAGGACGACATCGCCAAGCTGCAGGCCAAGTTGCAGGAGGCACGCGCACGCCAGAATGCGCTGGTAAAACGCATGGAAGGCGCACAGAATCGGCTCCGCCTGCGCGAGATGTATGCGGGTGAGCGCACCCGCGAGGCCTTTGCCCGCTTCGAGCTTCTCGAGCGCCGCGTCGACCTCGCCGAGGGCCATGCCGAAGCGATGAAGCTCGGCGGCCAGCCCAAAACGCTGGAGGAAGAAATCGCCGAGCTGCGCATGAGCGACAAGGTGGAGGAAGAACTGGCCGCGCTGAAGGCAGCCCAACAGGGTGGCGCCATCACACCGGCACCAAAGGAGGAC